>SYIB01000272.1 GCA_005798965.1 Planctomycetia bacterium | reverse complement strand
CGGGCCAAGCAGCAGCCACGCCGCCGCCGTCAGGACGGCGATCGCCAGCACCACGGGCACGAAGCGCGCACTCACTTGGTCCGCGAGGCGGGCGATCGGTGCCTTGCTGCCCTGCGCATCCTCGACCGCGCGCACGACCTGTGCCAGCACCGTGGCGCCGCCTACCTGCCTGGCGATCATGCGCAACGCGCCCGCACCATTGACCGTGCCGCCGAGCACGCGATCGCCGGGTGCCTTCTCGACCGGCATCGGCTCGCCGGTCAGCATCACCGGCTCGATGCCAAGCGCACGCAGCGACGCCACGGCTGCCGCACTCCCGGAACGCGACGCATCGCGGAGCTGGATCGAGCCCAGCGCGCGTTCACCGACGGCGACCAAGGCGATCGTGGAGGCGTCGTCCTCATTGGTCGGCACGACCAGCCCGGTCGCCACGAGCCACGCTGGCGTCCCGACGCGGACGCGCTGGCCACCGACGATGCCCTCCACGCCCTGCCCCGGATGGGCAACGACCTCCGCGGCGGGCTTGGGCAGGATCCCCCGCTCGTCCGCGGCAGCGACGATGGCCCGCGCCAGCGGGTGCTCACTCGAGCGCTCGATCGATGCCGCGGCCGAGAGCACCTCGCGCTCGGTGGCTCCGGCGAACGCGGTCACGCTCGAGACACGCGGGCGTCCCTCGGTGATCGTGCCCGTCTTGTCGAGGACGATCGTGGTCGTACCCGCGAGCGCCTCGAGTGCAGCACCGCCCTTGACCAGGATGCCTCGGCGCGCCGCCGCCGCGGTGCCAGCCATGATGGCCGCGGGTGTCGCGAGCCCCATCGCACATGGACACGCGATGATCAGCGTCGACACCATGGCCACGAGCGCTCGTGCAACCCGGTCCTCCGCGGGGCCGAGCAGCAGCCACGCCGCCGCCGTGAGGACCGAGATCGCCAGCACCACGGGTACGAAGCGCGCGCTCACTCGATCGGCCAGCCGCGCGATCGGAGCCTTGCTCCCCTGCGCATCCTCGACTGCGCGCACGACCTGCGCCAGCACCGTGGCGCCGCCTACCTGCCTGGCGATCATGCGCAACGCGCCCGCACCATTGACCGTGCCGCCGAGCACGCGATCGCCGGGTGCCTTCTCGACCGGCATCGGCTCACCGGTCAGCATCGATTCATCCACGCTCGATCGCCCCGACTCGATCGTGCCGTCGACCGGCACGCGGCTGCCCGGCCGGACCAGCACGAGATCGCCTACGGCGACCTCCGCGGCACCGACCTCGCACTCGATGCCGTCGCGCATCACCACCGCGCGGGGCGGCGCAAGGTCCACCAGCGACTCGATCGCGTGGCTGGCCGAGCGCGTGGCGCGCCACTCAAGCCACTTGCCGAGGGTGACCAGCACGACGATCGATGCCGCAGCCTCGAACTGCACGGGCGCGCCGTGTGCATCTGCCGCTCCTGCGTCTCGCACCATCGCGGCAATCGTCGGCACCGTCAGGACGAGCATCGACCAGAGCCACGCCACGCCGCTGCCGAGTGCGACCAGCGTGTCCATCGACGTCGTGCCGACCATGGCCTGACGCCATGCCCTCACGATGAATGGCCAACCGCAGACGCCCATGGCTGCGGTGCCCAGCAACGCCTGCACCCAGTCGGCCCACGCCCCATGCAGCCACGCCACGCGGCCATGCGTCATCGCGATCGCCACGACCGGTGCAGCCACGATCGCGCCCACGACCGTGCGCACCAGGAGCCCGTGACCCTCGGCGTCACGCGCAGCGGCCATCGCGGTGCGTGGATCGCCCGCGCGCGAGAGGATGGCGTGGTAGCCCAGACGCTCGATCGCCCGTGCGATCAGCTCGGGCGTGACGGCGGCTTCGCACTCGATCGTGGCCACCCGCGTTGCAAAGTTCACGCTCGTCGAGTGCACGCCGGGCACGGCACCCAGACCGCGCTCGAGCTTCAGCGCACACGCTGCGCACGACATGCCGCCGATCGGCAGGCTGCGTCGCTCCGGGGTCGCTTGGACAAGGTCCACCGGTGGAGTCTAAGACCCCCGCCGTGGGCGCACGATCATGAGCGTGGCCTCGTAGCTGAGCGCCAGCAGGATCGACACGATCACGAAGCCCAGCGCAAGCTTGCCCAGCGCACCCATGGGCAGGTCCCGAAGGAGCCAAGGAACGATCACGCACAGCGGCAGGTGCACCAGGTAGATCCAGAACGAGGCGTCCACAAGCCAGCGGATCCACGGCCTCGGGTGCGCGAGCATGCGCTCGCAGATCCCGATGAGCCCGAAGATCAGGAGCCACGACGCCAGCGCACTGGTCGCCTGCGCCGCCACCAAGAGCGTCGGAGCAGGCGTCGAGCCACGATCCGCCCGGATGAACCAGGCGATCCCGAGCACGATCGCGGCCAACAGCACCGGGATGCCGAGGCCCAGGTGCCACCACGACGTGCGCACCAGACGCGGCAGCATCGGCGGCTCGCGGCGGATGCACCATCCAGCGGCGAAGTAGATGGCGTAGCAGACCAGGATCGGCGGCGTGATGAGAAAGCTCCTCGGCGTGTCGACCCCCGGCTGTTCCATGGACAGCATCGGGATGCCGCTGAGCACCGTGAGCAGTGGTACAAGCAGCCACCTCGCACGACCTGTGAAGAGCGCCGTGCGCACCCCTGCCGCCGCCGCGCGGATTGATGCGGGCAGTGCACGGGCGAGCGCCACAGCAGGCAACGAGAGTGCCAGGAACAGGATGAGGATCTCGAGGAACCACAGGTGGATCGGTCCGAACCAGTCCCCTGCGGCCTGCAGCAGCATGCCGAACGCCACGGCCTTTGCGGTGGCATCGCCATCGACCGACTGCGCCCGCACGAACGCGAAGCTCAGCATCGTGAGCGGGAACAGCACGGCCCATCCCATCACCGCAGGCAGCACGATGCGCTGCAGCCGGTTGCGTACGAATCCGCCCACGCCACGCCGGTCCAGCAGCATTGCAGCGAAGTACCCGGAGAGGACGAAGAAGGCCGGCATCCTGAAGGTGTGGATCGCCATGACCACGAGCCCGGCGAAGGGCGTGCGTGACGGGTCGCGGAACGGCCAGACGGGATCCTCGGGCCCCTCGATGTAGTTGATCGACAGGTGGATGACGACCCCCAGCAGCATCATGCTGCCGCGCAGCGCATCGATGCCGTGGTGGCGTTCCGTCAGGATCGGTGGCGGCGGAGCAATCACCATGGCAGGGCTCCTACGCTACCTACGCCGCCTCGCACCGACCAGCAGCTACCTTTCGTCGATGCCACGGAGGGCCGCGACCCCAACAGCACCGATCCACACGCCACGGACCGATCGGGCGGCTGCCGTCGCGCAGGTCCGCAACGGCCGGGGCCTCGTCGCCCTGCAGCGCTTCACACGCGATGCCGTGATCGTCGAGTTGCGCGGCCGCATTGTGTCGGCAGCGACCGTCTGGTCGATGTGGGACCGCGATCCGCGGCGCGCGGCCAATTGCATTCGTTTCGGCCCCGAGTCGTATCTCGATTCCGGCGCGCAATTGGGCGCTTTCGCCAATCACTCATGCTGCCCCACAACTGCGCTCTTTCGTGAGGGTCGACGACTGCTGGTGGTGGCGCTGCGCATGATTCGACCCGGCGATGAACTCACGCACGACTACTCGACCTTCCTCGGTGCCGATGACGTCTGGACCATGCGCTGCAACTGCGGCGAGCGTGGTTGCCGTGGACGCATCGGGCGGTTCGACCGGCT
>SYIB01000271.1 GCA_005798965.1 Planctomycetia bacterium | reverse complement strand
CGCGCAGGACCCGAACTTCCAGCTGCGCGACTTCTTCTTCCAGAACATCCCCGGCTCGGCCCCGCCGCAAGGCAACAGCAACATTGGCCGGCTCCGTAATCCGGTCACCTTCACGGGCCTCGGGCAGGACCCGGGCGACATCCCGGGAGCATTCCCGAACACCGGCGGTGCAGTGGGAAATGATGCGGATGGCGATGGTGAGATCGATTACACCTACCCCGGGCAGTTCTTCAACCCCGTCGGCGTCCGTCGCGAGGGTGAGGCCTACGGCTCGAGCGGCCAAAGCAACGGCTTTGCACCGGTCAATGTGCAGCAGGAAGGCCTGCCGCTGGTCAACGCGCTCGCCGCGGCGAGCCAGTCGCCGTTCGTGCTTGCGGCCCTTGGTTCGCCGGCTCTGTCGACTGGCTTCACCTACCTCGATGACGTCCAGATCGACCTGCTCGTCCAGGCCACGCAGGCCGACCAACGCAACTCGGTGCTCACCGCGCCGCGCCTCACGCTGTTCAACGGCCAGCGGTCGTGGATCAGCATCGCCAAGGGCATCACCTACGTGTCGGGCCTCGAGCCGATCACCGGCAACAACGCCGCAGGCTTCGAGCCGGAAACGAACGTCGTGTTCGAGGGCTTCGTCCTCGATCTCGATGCTGTCATCAGCGCCGATCGCCGCTACGTCACCATGAACGTTCGGTTCGGCCTCAACGAAAACGTCTCGTTCACCCCCGTGACGGTGACCGGCGCGGCCGGTGGCGGTGGTGGCGACGGTGGCGGTGGCCGTGCGTCGCAGTTCTCCGGCACCATCCAGTTGCCCAGCCTGCAGGGTTCGGAAATCCGCACCTCCGTGAGCGTTCCCGACAAGGGCACCATCATGCTGGGCGGCCAGATCCTGATGAACGAGATCGAGATCGAGGTCGGCGTGCCGGTCCTCAGCAAGATCCCGATCGTCAACCGCTTCTTCACGAATCGACTGACGACCCGCAGCGAGAAGACCCAGATGCTGCTCATCCGCCCCGAGATCATGATCCAGCAGGAAATGGAAGACGACCTCTTCCCCGACCTGCGGTCGCAGCTTGGCGAGGGATCCGCCGGCGGCTTCTGAACCAGTCCTCCAACCCCTCGGGGAAGCACCATGGCCAACGACAGTTCTCGCCTGCGCATCAGCGCCGTCAATGACGTGGTGCGCATCGACTTCGTCGATCGCGACATCCTCGACGAGGCCACGATCCGGCAGATCGGGCAGGACATCCAGCGCAAGCTCGAGCCGATGACCGCCCCCAAGGTGATGATGTGCTTCGGCGTCGTCGAGCACCTTTCTTCGGCGGCGCTGGGCACCTTGATCACCGTGAACAGCCTCGTGAAGAAGAAGGGCGGCACGTTGCGCCTGGCCGAGATCCGCCCCGAGATCCTCGAGGTCTTCTACATCACGAAGCTGAACAAGCACTTCAGCATCGACGTGTCGGTCGAGGCTTCCCTCAAGGCGCTCGCCTGAGCCGAGCCATGCCGGCGCGCATCGAAGGCCACGCGATCCTCCGCGGCCCGCGTGCCGAGATCGACGCGTCCCAGACGGCGGTCGAGCAGGCGATGGCGCAGCATGGATTCGGCCGAGAGGCCCTCTTCGCCGTCCGACTGGCGCTGGAAGAGGCGCTCGTCAACGCGATCCGCCATGGCAACCGCCATGTGCCCGATGGGCAGGTCGACTTCCGCTGGAGCGTGGATGGCGACGAGGCCCGCTTCGATGTGCGCGACCAGGGCGAGGGCTTCGATCCGGATGCGGTGCCTGATCCGACCGATGACGACAACCTCGAGATTCCTTCGGGTCGCGGCATCATGCTGATGAAGGCCTACATGTCCGAGGTCGAGTACCGCGATCCGGGCAACCATTTGGCGATGGTCTACAGGAAATCGAAGGAAGCATGAGCACCAAGTCACCGTTGCGTGTGGGAGTGGTCGGCTGTGGGCGCATGGGCCGCCACCATGTCCGGGTGGCCAGCCAGGCCGATGACACCGAGCTCGTGGCCATCGCCGATGCGAGCGAAGATCGCCGAACCACGCTGGCCGAGCAGTTCGGCGGCACGCCCTGCGCATCGCTCGATGAGTTGCTGGCCGTGGGTGTTCAGGCGATCGTTGTGGCCACGCCCACCATCACGCACCGCGACATCGTGCTGCAGGCCGCTGCGGCGGGTGTGCACTGCCTGGTCGAGAAGCCGCTCGCTCCGGATGAACGCACCGCGACGGAAATGGCGGAAGCCGCCGCGCGTCATGGCGTGGCGCTGCAGGTCGGGCATGTCGTGCGCTATGACCCCGTGATGGTGGCGGTGCGCGGCCTTGCAGGCATCACGCCTCGCTTCATCGAGATGGACCGCATCTCGCCCATGACCTTCCGCAGCGTCGATGTGGGCGTGGTGCTCGACATGATGATCCACGACCTCGATCTCCTGCTCATGCTTGTGGGCAGCGAGCCCGAGGAGATCCACGCCAATGCGGTGTGCGTGCTTGGCGAGGCCGAGGACATCTGCAACGCACGGCTGGTCTTCCCCGCGGGCCCCGATGGCATCCGCTGCGTGGCCAACGTCACCGCGAGCCGCATGGCGCTCAAGACCGAGCGCAAGCTCCGCATCATCAGCGAGGATGCCTACGTCAGCGCGGATTTCGTCGCGCGGCAGGGGACCGTCGTCCGCAAGACCGCCAATGCCGAGCAACTCGACCAGGTGCGCCGCCAGCTCAAGGATGGCGACGATCTCTCCGGGGTGAACTACCTCGATCTCGTCAAGGTGGAACCGCTGGCCGTCGGTGTGGGCGATCCGCTCACGCTGCAGTTCGCTGACTTCGTCCGTGCGGTGCGTACCGGCCAGCAGCCCTTCGTCGATGCCGAAGCGGGCTCCGCCGCCGTGCGCACCGCCGAGCGCATCGTCGAGGCCGCCCGGGCCGCCGGCGCGCGCATGGTGTGAGCCCGCAGCCTGTCATGCCACCTGTCCTGATCGGTTCCCACTG
>SYIB01000270.1 GCA_005798965.1 Planctomycetia bacterium | reverse complement strand
GTCCAGCGTGCGCAGGAAGGCCACGCCCAGCCCCAGCGCACGCGCGGCCCCGGCAAGCCGATTCATGGCCTCGACATCGATCGATGCGTCGCCCCGCAGCAGCCCGATCGCCACGTCATGGGCGCCAGCCCGAGCCATCGATTCGATCTCGCGTACGCACGCCTCGACGACGATCGGTGTGGCGAGGAAAGCCTCGAGCACCGGCGCGACCACGGCCCCTGCGACACGCGGCCTGATCATGGCCACGACCCGGGCGCCAGGCCGACCGGAAGCATCCATCGCGGCGCGCACATCCCGCACGAGCTCCGGGGTCGGCGTCCATCCCTCGGTCGAGAGGTCGTCGCAGACCTCAAGCCTGTCGGCGAACGGCAACGACGCGATGGCACCTGCAAGGCTCTCGATCGGAACTTCTAGGACGGGTTTCATGGGGTGCTCCTCTGCTCGGACCGGGCGCATCGATCGTGGGTCGAACCGTGGCCAAAAGGGCCCACCGCAAAAATCTCGCGTTCGACCGCTTCAGGCTTGGCAGCGCCCATTATGGGGCTAAAGTTCCTACGGCGTTTGGTCGGTCATCCGACCAAGCTGTCCCCTCACGACTCGAAGATCCTCCACGGAGACCGATCGTCATGCCACGACTCATCGTTCGAGCTGCATTCACCCTCGTCGCCTGCGTGCTCGGCGCTCCTTCAGCCTTCGCAGCCGATGACGGCGTCGATGGCCACCCGTCCATCGGTGCACAGCAGCCGGCACAGGAGTCGGTGCCAAGCCTGAGTGAGTTCTTCGGCATGGAGTTCGTGCCGGTGCCACTGCACGCGCTGCCGCCGCAGGACAACGAGTTCTTCATGACCGAGGACGTGATCCTCGGCAATGGCACCGGCCAGAACCCCTACCGCTTCGCTGTGCCGACTCCCGCCGCCCTCGAGCTTGGCAGCGGTGAGTGGATCGACGTGGGGGGTGGCCGGCTCTGGCGAACGCGCATCGCCTCGCCCAACGCGACCACCGCGCGCCTTCACCTGAAGGGCATCGACCTTCCCGCCGGACAGCAGCTGCGCATGTCCGCGCCGGGCTGGGCTGACTCAGTCATCGGGCCGATCGAGGGCGTTGGCGAATTCGGCACCGGCGATTCATGGAGCCTGTCGCTGCCGACCAACGAAGTGCTCCTGGAATGGTTCGTGCCGAACGGATCTCCCGCGAAGGGACTGCCCTTCCTCGAGGCCGACTACTACCACGGCTACCGGCAGATCTGGAAACTCGAGGAAGAGGGCAGCGACGGCGGCCTCGCGGTCGGCTCCTGCCACTTGGATCCGATCTGCTTCCCGACGTGGGTCGGTGAGTCAAACGGCACGGTGCGCCTGATCTTCACTGGTTCGCTCTGCTCGGGCCAACTCACGGCCACGACCGCGGTCGACGAGACCCCCTACGTCATGACCGCGAACCACTGCATCTCGACGCAGTCGATCGCCAACAGCTGCCAATTCAACTTCTTCTATCGCCGCAACACGTGCGCCTCGTCGGCTGGTGCCGCAGCTGGCAGCAATGTCACCGGCGGTGATCTGGTGGTCACTCAGGCCGCCAGCGACTGCACGCTGCTGATGGTTCGTCCGACGCTGCCGGCCAACACCTACTGGGTCGGCTGGACCAACGCCAACATCTCCACGAGTACCGCCTCTACCTGCGTGCACCACCCGGACGGTAGCTACCAGCGCATCTCGTTCGGCACGAAGAACGCGGCGTCCTTCCCCTGCGGGAGCCCGCAGACGAACTGGTCGAGCGTGTCTTGGAACAGCGCGACGCAGTACGGCGTGAGCTCGATCGGCGTGACCGAAGGCGGCTCGTCGGGCAGCGCGATCTACCGCAACAGCGATCGACGCATGTACGGCGTGCTGACGTGCGGTGGCAGCTCGTGCAGCAACACGGCCGCGGACGACGGCTATGGCCGGCTCGACGTGGCGATCAGCAGTGGCGGGTTCGCCACGCCGCTCGCGGCAGGCGCCGACGATGCGCAGGAGCCCAATGATTCCTGCGCCGCGCCGCGTGTGCTCGCCAACGGCACGTACAGCAGCCTCGTCGTCAAGCGACTCGATGAGGACTGGTACCAGATCTCCAGCGCACCGGGCACGGTCGTGAACGCCAGCGCGACCTACACCCATGCCAATGGTGACCTTGACCTCGAACTGTTCTCGTCGTGCGGTGGTACCGCACTGGCCAGCGACCTGGGCAACGCGAACAACGCGGCGGTCAACTACACCAACACGAGCGGCGCGAGCACGCTCTTCTTGCGCGTGTTCCTGTCCACCGACACCCGCAACGACTACAGCCTGACCGTGTCCAGCTCGGCGCCGCCGGCCCCGGCCAACGACGAGTGCGCCGCGGCCGCCGACATCACCGGCTCGGTCGCGTTCTCGACCGTCGGCGCTACCAACAGCACGACCGGCACCATTCCGGCCAGCTGCAACGACGGTGCGGGAACAAGCATGCAGCGCGACATCTGGTACCGCATCTTCGCGCAGTGCACGGGCACCGCGACGGTGTCGACCTGCGGTGCATCGTTCGACACGCGCGTGGCGGTGTACCAGGGCTTCACCTGCCCGACCGCATCGGCGGTCCCGGTCGGCTGCGACGACAACACCGTCGGCTGCTCGGGCAACGGCTCGCAGGCGACCTGGCAAGCCAACGCAGGATCGGTCTACTACATCCGCGTCGGTTCGCCGATCGCGGCCAGTGGGACGGGCCAGCTGGTGTACTCCTGCGTCGAGGTTCCGCAGTGCCCGGCCGACCTCGATGGCGACGGCGTCGTGGGCGGGGGTGACCTAGGCGTGCTGCTCGGCGCGTGGGGCACGGCAAGTGCCGACCTTGACGACGATGGCCTCGTCGATGGCAGCGACTTGGGCATCATGCTCGGCGCCTGGGGCGACTGCCCGTAACAGGCTGGATCGATCGCATCACTCCAAGGCCCCCGCCTCGCGCGGGGGCCTTGTTCACTCCCCCGCACCACGCTCCCGATCACGAAGCCTCATCCGACTGGCGCGCCACACGCCACCGTCCCCGCCGCGACCACCCCGCCCTTCATGAGCACGCTGCCGGGCTCGAGGCGCGCACCGACCTCGATTACGGATCCGTAGAAGGTCACGGCATTCTCGCCTGCGCTCGCGTCGCGCTCGATCCGCACGCGGTCGATCTTGAGCACGCGATCTTCGAACGTGTGTGCCTGCGGGTGGCAG
>SYIB01000269.1 GCA_005798965.1 Planctomycetia bacterium | reverse complement strand
GGCGCTGCTGTCCAAGGTCGATGCGGCAACGTGGGATCGTGTGGTGGCGCAGCCTGAGTGGAAGCTCGTCGACGCGGCACTCACGCAGAAGCTCAGCCTTGAGCAGGTGAGCAGCTTCTCGCCGAAGGTCGCCGAGAACCTGGCGGCCAGCGCCGTGGTCGCCGTGGTCCTCAGCATGATCGGGATGCTGCTCTACATCTGGCTGCGGTTCGGCAGCCTGCGGTACAGCATGGCCACGATCGTGGCGGTGTCGTTCAACGTCTGCGTCTGCCTCGGTGCGCTGGCCTTCAGCGTCCGGAGCGAAGGCTCGGCGTTCGGTGCGTCGACCCTGATCGAGGGCTTCCGGATCGACCTGAACGTCATCTCCGGCCTGTTGACGATCATCGGTTACTCGCTGAACGACACGATCGTCATCCTCGACCGCATCCGCGAGAACAAGGGCAAGGCCGAGTTCGCCACCCGGGACATGGTCAATGACGCCATTAACCAGACCTTCAGCCGCACGGTGCTGACCGGCGGTGCGACCTTGGCGACGGCGCTCATCCTGTTCTGGCTCGGCGGCACTGGTATCCGGCCGTTCGCGTACACCTTCCTGGTGGGGCTCATTGCCGGTACGGCCAGTTCGGTGCTGATCGCGGCGCCGCTCTGCTACGTCGCACGACCGAAGAATGTTCAATAATATCTGAGCGCGGCAGCAGGACGCTGCCGATATTCCCAGACACACCGCTTCACGGAAGGAGCATTGTCATGGCCCGTGGTACGAAGATTGCGTTGGCGTTCTTGCTGGTTCTCTTTGTTGGTACCGGCATCTACTTCACCCTCACCGCCCCCTCGACGAACCCCACCGGGGATCTGTCGAGCGGTGGCCTGACCGCCGATGGCGGCTTGGGCGCCCAGAGCCCGACCGATGCGGCATTCCCCGAGACGATCGTGCTCGGGCCCGGTACCCCGGAAGGCCCGGCGATCGAAGTGATTGCGCCCCCAGCGGGCACCGAGATCGACATCTTCAGCCAGCCCGCGGTTGACCCGGCTTCGGCGGGGCTCACCAACGGCGGTGGTGGCCCCGATGGCCTCGCACCATCCGCGACCGCGGTTGTCGAGCCGGTCAATCCGGTTGCCTCGACCTCGACCTACACGGTCGCCTCGGGCGACACGCTCGGCGGCATCGCCAAGAAGACCTATGGTCGCGAGTCCGCCTGGACGGCCATCCGTGATGCCAACCCCGGCGTCAATCCCAACAACCTGAAGGTCGGCACGGCACTGAAGCTTCCCGCCGCCGATCAGCTTCCTCCCGGCGAGCAGATTGCCGCGGCGTCCAAGTCGGGCCGTGGCGCATCGCGCGGCTCGCCTGCGCCCGCCAAGAAGGGCGGCAGCAAGTCGACGGGATCCACCGGTCGTCGCTACACCGTGAAGAACGGCGACACGCTCTGGAAGATCGCCAAAGCTGAGTACGGCACCGCTACCAAGGCCAATGTCGATCGCATCCGCGAAGCCAACTCGATCGGTTCCGATGGCTCGCTCAAGGCTGGTCAGAGCCTCACGATCCCGACCAAGTGATCAGGGGCCGCGCATCGCGGCCCAACATGCCCAACCGAACGCGAGGCCATGAGTGAGGCCTCGCGTTTTTCGTTGGGCGGCGCTGCGGCTCGCCTGGCGTCCGCATGTGGCTCGCGTGGCGTCCTCATGCGTCACCCATACCAGGCATGTCGGCTCACATGGCCAGCGCATCGACGCTCGTGGCCCGAACCGCCTGCGCGCACCTAATGTTCGCGCATGCGCGTCTCGTACCACCCCGGCTACGTCGTTGAACTGCCCGCCGGGCACGCGTTCCCGATGCGCAAGTTCAGCGAACTGCACGCGATCCTGCTCTCGCAGGGGATCGTGAGGACACACGAGGTCGTCGCTCCGCACGAGGCCGAGTGGGAACTGCTGGAAGGGGCCCACGCTCCCGCGTACCTCGCCGCCTTGCGGGATGGATCGCTCACGGAGCAACAGGTCCGCCGGCTCGGCCTGCCGTGGAGCCCGGCGCTCGTGCGGCGCAGCCGCCTGGCCACGCAGGGCACGCTGAACGCGGCGCGCTTCGCGCTCCGGGATGGGATCGGCGGCAACCTCGCCGGCGGCACCCACCACGCGCTCTGGGATGGCGGCGAGGGCTACTGCGTCATCAATGACGTGGGCGTGGCCGTACGGCACCTGCAGTCGACGGGCGAAGCAAGCCGTGTGTTGGTCGTGGACCTTGATGTGCATCACGGCAATGCCAATGCCGCGCTCTTCGCGGATGACGATCGAGTCTTCACCTTCAGCATGCACGGCGCGCGAAACTTCCCGCTCATCAAGCCGCCGAGCTCGCTGGATGTGCCGCTTGAGGATGGCACGGGCGATGAGGAGTACCTGCGGCTCCTGGGTGAGCACCTGCCGCGTGCGATCGAGGCCGCGCGTGCGGATCTGGCGTTCCTCCTGGCGGGTGTGGACGTGGTGGCGGGGGATCGCTTCGGGCGGCTTGCGCTCACCGAGGCTGGGCTCGCCGAGCGCGACCGCCTGGCCCTGTCGCTGCTGCGCGGGGCGGGCCTGCCCGTCACGATCACGCTCTCAGGCGGCTATGCGTCGAGCCCGCACCGCACGGCGCAGCTGCACGCGAGCGTGTTCAGGCAGGCGGTGACGGCAGGCGGTGCGATCCACAGAGCACAGCAGGGCGGCGTCACGGAGTCGCCGCAGTGATCACGGACTGGGTGTTGGCGCGGTGGGTGGAGTCGCCGCCTGTGCGCCCGCTCCATCAGCTGGTACGTCACGCGCGCCAGTGATGGGAGGGGGCCCGTTTCGCCCGGCCGCCTCGGCGTTGGTCCTGCGCAGTTCGATGAAACTATGGTCGATCCACTTCGCCAGGAACACGCTGGTCGAGAACACCACGATCACGCCGAGGCACACGAGCACGACTTCACGAATGGTCTTGTTGCGCTTCTTCCGCTTGACTTCGGGCTCGATGTCGATGGAGCTGTCGAGTGATCCCGCAAGCGCGCCGAGCAGGCCCCGGTTGGCCGTACTCTCGCTCCGCGAGAGCGAATCGCCCGATCGGAGCCGCTCGCGTTCGGCGCGGGTCAGCATGATCTCGGTGATGTCATGCAGCGCGGGCTCCACGGCAGCGAGGTCGATCGAGCTTCCGCGCCGTGCTTCCGTCAGGGCGACCACGTTGCGCGCGAGCATGAGCGTGCGGATCTGGCTCTTGGTCCCGAACGAGGCGAGCCTGGCGAGCGCGGCTGGCGCGACCTTGACGCCGAGCCGATGGAACACCCGCTCCAGGCGAATGGACTCGGATCGCTCGGTGCGCTCGGTGCGAATCGTGACCTCGGCCCATTCGTTCATGACGCGGTGATCAGCCCGCGGCGCACGGCTGGTGGCGATGATGGTGAAGTCGTGATACGGGTGGCTGTCGAGCTTCGAACTCCAGTCATCGCCGGGGGCGTCGGCTCCACGCCAGACCTGCTGGTCACACACGGGCAGGCCGGCGGCGATCCGGCAGAGCTGGTGGGAAATCCACTCTGCCTTGTCGATCTGGGAGAACAGCACGACCGAGCCGGCGGGCACTGAGCGGAGCGTGCGGTGCATGTCGCGAATGTTGGTGACCGACGGAGCGTGGATGGTGGTCAGGGAGACGCCCATCTCGGAGG
>SYIB01000031.1 GCA_005798965.1 Planctomycetia bacterium | reverse complement strand
GGCTGCGTGGTCGTGATGCGGAATCCTGATGGGGTCGCGTGCATCGACAGGATCTCGAAGGGAACCTCGCCCTTCCACGAGAGTCGCTGCAGGCCTTCGCTGCGCGAGCCCGCACTGGCCCAGCCACGGTTCGTCTCGCCGCAGAGGATCGTGCCGGGCGACTCAAGCGCGATGCGGATGATGCCGCAGACGAATCCGTGGCGGAACGGGAAGACCGCGCCCTGCCACTGGCCGTCGACCTTCTCGAGGTCGATGCGGTTGATCGTGGCGGCGTACTGGTCGGGGACGAGGCACTGGCCTGCAAAGGGACCGAAGGATCCCTCGGGCAGCCACATCGGATTGCCGGGGCTTCGACCAGCCTTGTCGAAGGGGAGCCAGACCGCGGGCAGCCGGTAGTTGGGCATGCGCTCCGCAGCCTGGCCCTGCGTGATGCGATCGGGATGCTCGCCCTTGCTGCCATCGGCGTTGGGTGCTGGCCACTTCACGAGCGATTCAGGCCGCGCCGTGTCATCGACACCGAAGGGGTGCCCGTGATAGTCGCCGCGCACGAGCTGGCTGAGCTTGCTGGTGGCGCACCATTCGCCTTGGTTGTCGGTGTAGAAGACATCGCCCCACGGCGCAACGCCGACGCCGCACGGACTGCGAAGTCCGGCGCACTCATAGGAGATGGAACCATCGGGAGCGATGCGCACTGCCCAGCCGCGCCAGCGGGGCTTGCCGAAAGGCTCCGCGCCAAACCCACGATTCAGGGTGATCCACGCCGACCCATCGGGCGTGAAGGCCGGACCGAACGCGTACTCGTGGTAGTTGCCGCTGATGTCCCAGCCATCCTGCACGGTCTCGAAGAGATCGCCGCGGCCATCGCCATCGCTGTCGCGGAACCGTGTGAGTTCGCCACGCTGCGTCATGTAGATCCACTGCTCATCGCCAGGCTTGCGGGCCAGCCCCATCGGCTCGAGCAGGCCATCGGCGTAGAGCGTCCACGCCGGCTTCGCGCCAGTCTGCTCGGTGACCATCCACAGTTCGCCGCGGCGCGTGCAGACGAGCGTGCGGCCACCACCCATGGGCAGGATGCCGCTGACCTCAGGGACCACGCCTTCGGGCCACTCGATCGTGGTGATCGTGCTGAACACCGCCTCGCGCCCGGCCTGCGACTGGTTGATCGACGTCTGGGCTGCCCGCGTCGAATCGTCGCCTTGGGCGAGCACAGGTACCGTGACGATGAGCGCCACTGCCGTGGCCGTGAGTTGGGACATCGTCACCATGCGAGCTCCGTGCGCACCATGGCGCTGAAGGGGAAAGAAGCGTCCGTCGACGGTTGCAGCGGCACGCCCGCAACAAGTTCCATGCGGCCATCGATCGTGCGGACGGTTGGCCGCGCACCGATCACGAAGAGCACGGGTCCGCCGTCGATGCGCCAGCCGTCGCCCTCGGCGACGATGGAGGATCCTTCGGCAAGACGCAGCGAGATGGCTTCGTCCGCACTCCGCGCCCGAATCGTGAAGCTCCGTGTGAGCCGTGCGCCACCGGTGAAGAGCACTGTGCTGAGCGACTCGTCCACACGGAGTCCGTCGCGACCGATGGAGAAGGTCGGGTTGCCGCGAAGATCGCGCTGCATGCCGAGGAAGCGCAACCCGCTGTCGCGTACGGATGGCCACCGAGCATCGGGTGCAGGCAGCGTTGCCACGGCCGGTTCCAGTGGGAGATCGAGCACCGCTGTCCCTGCAGGAAGGCTGAGTTCGCCGGCCCGCCCGCGCCAGGTGCCCTCCGCATTCATGAACTTGCCCTTCCACGCCTTGGCCAGCCGCAGCCCGCCGGCGTCGTAGACGGCAGACACGCGCTCCGGAAAGCCGATCGCGTGGCATCGTGCACCCACGCCTTCCATGAACGTGCCGAAGACCATCGTCCTGCCATCGGGCTCGAGGTCGTACTCACCGGGCGCGATCGCAAGCCCCTTGGGCAGCGGCATGCTGCCCCCGAGCGAGAGATACGTCCAGACGCCGTCGATCTGCTTCGCACGGTCGCCGCCAGCGATGTCGGGATAGACCCGCTGGTCGGGTGGCCAGAACGCGGGCATGCGCGTGCCGGGGCGGAAGCGCTGCGGATCGGCGAGGTAGGCGCGGAACCAGCTCGGCCGCACGCGGCCATGCATGCTGGCGAGATTCACTGCAGGAACACCGAGCGACTTCTGGTCGCCCAGCGTGTGGCAGTTCACGCAGCTCGCACCACCCGTGCCCACGATCGCCTTGCCGGCTTCGACGGCCTCCTCACTGTACGCAGGCTGCGTGTCGGCACCGACGGCAGGATCAGCCGCAGTGAAGTGCGCCGCAAGGTGCGACACGTTCGCGCTGCCGTAGGCCGGCATCCGTGTGTTCATGTAGGGCCGCACGCGCTCCGTCCCGGACAGCATGCGCTCGATGGCGGCAGTCTGGAGCTTGGCGCCCACGCCGGTGAGCGACGGTGGGATGCGGCCTTCGTCACCGAGGTCGACATCGCACGTGAAGAGTGCGTCGCGATCCGGTCCCACGCCGACGACGCCATCGCGGCTGTGGCAGGCGATGCAGTTCATGCGGTCCATCGTGTGCACGATCGCTTGCTTGGGTGGCAGCGGACGCTCGAGTGCCGCGTGGTTGGCGACGAGGGTGCGCAGCAGCCCGCGCTGGGTTTCGTCGAAGCCGAACTGAGGAGCGGCTGCAGGAACGGCATCGGCCAGGCATCCTTCGGAGGATTCAAGCTCGGCCAGGGACTTGGCCGTGAGGGTCGCGACGGACGGCTCGTGGCAGTTCGCGCAGCCCAACGCTGCCCACTTGGACTTGCCCACCGCGAGCAGTGCCTCGTCCGGGCGGTCCGTCGCAGGGCCGGGCGTGAAGCGGACCACCCGCGTCGTGAAGGCCGAGGGCGGCACATCGCCGCGCGGCGTGCCCGGGCCATTCCACTGCAGTTTCAGGGCCGCGTCGCCCGTACCCTCGAAGTACTGCACCTTCAGGTCGTGCGTGCCCTGGAGGAGTTCGACCCGTGCGGTCTTGTAGCTGCCACCGTGGATGCCGCCGTGGTCGATCAGCAGTTGGCCATCGATCCACAGCGCCGAGCCATCGTCGCTGCCGAGATGGAAGGTCCAGGTGCCCGAGGTGGGGATCTCGATGGCACCCGTGAATCGCAGGGCGAAGCCATCGTTGCGTGCATCCTTGGGAAGCTCGATGCGCTCCGCGGAATACTGGCGCATCGGCAGGTTGTCCGTACCCGGACCGATGCCATCGAAGGCGCCCTCGAAGTACTCGGCGTTCAGGCCGGAGCCAGTCGATACGGTCGGCAACTCGAGGCTTCCTGACTGCGCGCGCAGGAGCCATGCTGCGATGTCGCGCGCTTCGTTGCGCGTCAGCAGCATGCCGGGCATGTGGCCGCCTGGCCTGGCCTTGAGTGGATCCTGCAGGAAGTCGGTCATGGCAGCGAGCGAGGTCTTGCGGGCCATCTGCAGCGCATCGAGCCCATCGCCATGGCACGCCAGGCAACCCACGGTCTCGTACAGCTTCTTGCCACGCGTGAGCGACGACTCGCCGACCGAGACGGGCTCCGAGGCGAACTGCCCACGGGTCGAGAGCCATGCAGCGATCGCGACGGCCGTACGCTCGCGCGACTCCTGGTCCATGCCATGCATCAGGTCGGGCATGCGCGACCCGAGCTGGCCGACGTGTGTGCCCTTGGCGATGAATTCGGCCATCCACGGTCCGTAGGCGCGCGCTCCCACCTCATCCATCGTCGGCGCACCCATCGGCCGAAGCCGGTCGACCGTCGCGGCCGGTGCAGCATGGCATGCGGTGCAATTGGCCCGTGATGCCAGCGATTCGGCGGCGACGTCGGACCAGTCCGTGCTCGGCGATGGCCCTTGCCCGCACGCCGCGAACATCATGGGGAGCGAACAGAGCAGCGCGAGCGTACGACTGGGCTTCATGAGAGGCAGCCTACTTCCGCGGCTAGGCTGTGC
>SYIB01000268.1 GCA_005798965.1 Planctomycetia bacterium | reverse complement strand
GTCATGGCGGCGCCGAGCGTGCTCGCGGCCGGCCGGCGCGCCGACGCGCTCCGCGTGGGCGTGATCGGGTGCGGCGGGCGCGGCACGGGCGCCGCGTTCAACGCGCTCGAGGCAGGGGATGCCACGAAGGGCGCGGTGCGCATCGTGGCCCTGGGCGACCTCTTCCCGGAGCGCGTGAATGGCGCGCGCCAGGGGCTCGCCGAGCGCGGCGAGATGGGCACCGTTCCCGAGAAGAACTGCTTCACCGGCTTCGACGCCTACAAGGGCGTCATCGCCACCGACTGCGACGTCGTGATCCTCGCGACGCCGCCGGGTTTCCGCCCGAGCCACTTCAAGGCAGCGGTCGATGCGGGCAAGCACGTCTTCATGGAGAAGCCGGTCGCCGTCGATGCACCGGGCGTGCGCATGGTGCTGGCCGCAGCAGCCGATGCCGAGCGCCGCAAGCTCAGCGTCGTCGCTGGCACCCAGCGTCGCCATGAGCAGTGCTACCTCGAGGCCATGGAGCGCATCCACCGCGGCGACCTGGGCAAGGTCGTCGGTGCGCGGTGCTTCTGGAACCAGCAGGGCCTGTGGGACGTGGAGCCGCGCGCCGATCGCAGCGAGATGGAGAACCAGGTCCGCAACTGGCTCTACCACGCGTGGCTGTCGGGCGACCACGTCGTTGAGCAGCACGTGCACAACATCGATGTCGTGAACTGGGCCTTCCAGGCGGTGCCCGAGCGCTGCGTCGCCACCGGGGGCCGCCAGTCGCGCACGCAGCCCAAGTACGGCCACATCTACGACCACTTCGCGTGCGACTTCACCTATCCCGGCAACCGCTTCGCGCTCTCGATGGCCCGCCAGCAGGAAGGCACCGATGGTCGCGTGCAGGAGTTCATCCACGGCAGCGACGGCGTCGCCGAGCTCTCGTCGGGCAGCGCGGCGATCACCGGGACCAAGGCGTGGAAGTTCGCTGGCAAGCAGCGCAACGCCTATGTGCAGGAGCACATCGACCTGCAGGCGAGCATCCGCGGCGGCACCTACCTCAACGAGGGCAAGCGCATCGCCGAGAGCACCCTGTGCGCGATCATGATCCGCATGGCGGCTTACCGCGGCAAGGAGATCACCTGGGAGCAGGCGATGAACGACACCGAGGACCTGATGCCGAAGGTGCTGCAGTTTGGACCGAATCCACAGGCGCCCGTGGCGATCCCTGGCGAGGGAGCCTGACCGCGGCAGCAGTCAGGTTCAGCGCTGGGTCAGGGCCGCCGCGTCGGGAACCGTGACGGCGCCGGCAGCGCACGGTGGTCCCTCGGGACCGGGCGTGGTGGACCAGGTGCGCCGTCCGCTGGGTTCGATCGTGGTCACGCTCGCGCGGTAGCCCGGGAACGAGCGGATCAGATCGGCGGCATCCCTTACACCAGCCACGCAGAGCGCCGTCGCCAATGCATCGCAGGTCGCTCCATCCGGTCCGCGCACGCAAGCCGCGGTCCGGTCCCGCAGCGCGTGGCCTGTGCGTGGATCGATGATGTGCGAGTGGCGCACACCGTCGACGTCGATGAACTGCTCGAGGTCACCGCTGGTCGATACTGCCTCACCCAGCAGCACGAGATCGACTGGCGCGCCGAGGCCGTCTTCCTTGCGAATCATCCAGCCAGGCTTGCCGGGCGGTGCGATTGGACCCGCAACCACGTCACCCGCCACGGCCACGAGGTGGCTGGCCTGGCCCGATCCCGCCATGGCGTCACTGGCGCGCTGGGCGGCGAAACCCTTGCCGATCCCGCCGAAGTCGAGCGCCATGCCGTTGCGACCGAAGGTGATCGTGCTCGTGGATGCATCGAGCTTCACATGCTGCCAGCCGACGAACGCGTGTGCAGCATCGAGGGTGGCACCGTCAGGCAGGGTGCCCTGCGCGCGAGCAGCGCGCCAAACGTGCACGACGGGGGAGATGGTCGGGTCAAAGCGCCCTTGGGTGTCGCGGGCGATCTCGACCGACCTCGCGGTGGCCGTGAAAAGCCGCTCGCCGACGATCGTGGCCACGCCCGCGGAGCGGGGCAGGCGGCTGCGTTCGCTCAATGCCTGCCAGTCGCTCAGTGCATCTTCACAGGCACGGATCTCCTTCATCGCGAGGCGTGCAGCCGCCAGGCGCGTGTCGGGACCGGGAGCAACCACTGTGATGCTGACATCGACGCCCATCGCCACTTCGGCGAAGGACTCGACCTCGATCTCTGGGGAGGCGGTCTGCGGGGATGCAACGCAGCCCGCGAGGCAGCAGCAGGACAGCGTCGCACGGATCAGGCTGATGGCCCATGGCGTGACCCTTCGCCGGACCGTACCAAGCCGATCGTCAAGGTGCCCAGCCACATCGATCATGCGCGCAGGACCGCAGCCCGGCATGGCTCAGTCCGGTTCTTCCGGGCTCGCCGAGCGGATCGCGCGCAGTTCCGCCAAGCGGTCGAAGAGGATGCTGATGAGCTCCGGGTCGAAGGCCCGGCCCTGCTCGGAGCGCATCTGGTCGAGCACGCGCTCCTCTGGCCATGCGGGCTTGTAGCAGCGCACGCTGGACAGAGCATCGAAGACATCGCAGATCGCGACGATGCGCGCAAACAGCGGGATTTCCTCGCCCCGCCGGCCGCGGCGCTGCCCGCCCTCGAGGATGCCGGGGTAGCCGGTACCGTCCCAGCGCTCGTGGTGCATGAGCGCCACCTCGCGCGCGGCCTCGTCGTAGTCGGTGGGCATGTCGTCGAAGAGGTCGCCGCCGATGATCACGTGGCGCTCGATCTCGCTCCGTTCCTGCTCATCCAAGAGGCCGGGCTTCTTGAGTACGCGATCGCTCACGCCGACCTTGCCCACGTCATGCAGCTTGGCCGCGATCCGCAGGCGGTCGCGCTGGCGCTCGAGGTTGGCACCCTCTAGGCCGCGCCGCCGCGCCCACTCCTCGAACAGGATCGCCGCATAGCCGGAGACGCGCTCGACGTGGGGTGTGGTCTCGCTGGGATCGTGCACCTCGGCCATGCGGATCATGCGCATGATGATGCTCTCGGTCAGGTGCGTGCGCTCGAGCGCGACGGTCGCGATGCTGGCGAAGTGCTCGATGAGCGCCTGGTCCTCGTCGGTAAAGCCGCCCTCCCGGGCGCGGCCCTGGTCGTCGCGGGCGTTGATCAACTCGATGACGCCGAGTACGCGGCCAAGACGGTTCTTGAGCGGCATCGCCAGCATGCTGCTGGTTCGGTAGTCGAGCAGCTGGTCGAATGAGTGATCGAAGCGGAAGGGGAGGCTCGAATCGAGCCGATCCGTGTCCGGGATGTTCACGGGCTGTCCCGTCAGCGCCACCCAGCCCGCAATGCTCCGCTCGTTGATGGGGATGCGAAACGTCTGCATCGGGGGGGTCTCGCCGCTGCGGGTGCGCCGGGCAAGCGTCTCGTTCTGGAAGAAGGCGAAGCGCAGCCGATCGCCCTCGCGAACGAAGATCGTGCCCGCATCGGCGTTGAGCAGGTGCCGGCTCTCGTCAAGGATCCGATCCATGAGCGTGTGGAAGTCCTGCACCTGGTTGAGCTCGATGCCCACCTGCAGGAGGCCGCTCATTCGGGTCCGCCAGCGCTCGATCGGCGCCTTGTCGCCCGCATCACGCGCCGCACGGGTGCGCAGGTCCTCGTTCTCCCGCAGCGCCTGGCGCAATTGCACCTGCACGCGCTGCAAGGCGGCGAGCGCGTGGTGGCGCTCGACGCTCGCCAGGTAGGCGCGCGAGTGCAGCAGGCACCGGGTGCGCAGTTCTGCCGGCTGCACCGGCCGCTCGATGTAGTCACTGGCACCAAGGCGGAACGCATCGGCCCGGTCGGTATCGAGATCGCTGCCGACGACCAGCACCGGAACGCCCTCGGTCTCGGGCGCGCGGCGGAACCGTTCGAGCACCGCTTGCGCCTCCTCGCGTCGCTCGACGTCGAGCAGGATGGCGGTGGGCGCCACGCGCATCGCCTGGTCGTATGCGTCGTAGCCGCGCGAGCAACGATGCAACGTCGTGTCAGGGGCCTCGGCGATGATCGCCACCAGTGACGCGGCACCGGGCGAACCGTCATCGATCACCAGCACGACGTGTTGGGCGAAACTTGGTGCCAGGCCGCTCATGCGCGGCCTGCTCGGCGAGGGTTGCGTCCATTGGGGCCCGCAGGTTCCCGTAGTGGAGCACTCTCGGTGGCCACGCGCTCCTGGCTGGTGGCAGCATCCGCCAGCGACTGTGCCGAACCCGGATCCGGGTCATGCCGTGCGAAGACCAGTCGTCCTGCGGCGGTCTGCAGCGTGTTGGTGACGGCGGCCCAGATGTCCTGGCCGATCAGGTGCTGGGCATCCTCGACGACCACCATCGTGCCGTCCTCGAGCCAGCCGACGGCTTGCTGCCGCTGCTCGCCCGCCTTCTCCAGGTGGACCCGCAGGCGCTCGCCGCTCGAGCCCGTGCCGCGCATCGAAGCGGCCAGGTCATTCAGGTTGATGCTCGCCACACCGCGGATCTGCGCCACCTTGTGGAGCCCGGCATCGGTTGTCAGGATCCGTCCGCCGTCGCGCTGAGCGGTCTCGATCAAGGCCGCATCGACGCCGCCGCCATCCTGCGTGCGCGTGCCATCGATCTGGACCTCGACGAGCGGAACGGCCTGCAGCCGGGTGAGCGTGTCGAGCCCGCGCCGACCGCGCGAGCGCTTGCCGCGGTCGTCACTGTCCGAGAGCGTCTGCAGCTCGTCCATCACGAATCCCGGAACGATGATCGGTGCATCGATGAGCCGTGACGAGGCGAGGTCGAGCACGCGGCCGTCGATGAGAGCGCTCGTGTCGAGGAGATACGGCTGCTCGCCGCGCCGCTGCTTGCTGAACTCGACGTAGGGGATGACGAGGCGGAAGTCGTCCTTGGTCGTGATGACCATGCTGACCGACAGGTAGCAGAGCGT
>SYIB01000267.1 GCA_005798965.1 Planctomycetia bacterium | reverse complement strand
TCGCTGATCGTGCCGATCTGGTTCACCTTGACCAGGATCGCGTTGGCGCAGTGCTCGCGGATTCCACGCTCCAGGAAGTGCGGGTTGGTCACGAAGAGGTCGTCGCCCACGAGCTGCGTGGTCGCGCCCAGCCGCTTGGTGAGTTTGGCCCAGCCGGCCCAGTCGTCCTCGGCAAGCCCATCCTCGATCGAGCAGATCGGCCACTTGGCGCACCAGCCCGCCCAGAGCTCGATCATCTCATCGCTTGAGGCGACCTTGTCGGGGGCGCTCTTGAAGAAGCGGTAACCGACCTTGCCCACGGCCTTCGCCTCGTTGGCGAGTTCGCTCGTCGCCGGATCGAGTGCGATCCGCACTTGGCGGCCGAGGTCGTAGCCTGCCTTCTCGACCGCGCGCGCGATGTACTCGAGCGCTTCCTCGTTGCTCTTCAGGTTGGGGGCGAAGCCGCCCTCGTCGCCCACGGCCGTCGACAGGTGCGCATCGTGCAGCACCTTGCGCAGCGCGTGGTAGATCTCGACGCCCGCACGCAGCGCATCGTCGAAGGTGTCGAAACCCCACGGCTGCACCATGAACTCCTGGAAGTCGACGGTGTTGTCGGCGTGCTTGCCGCCGTTGCGGATGTTCAGCATCGGCACCGGCAGCGTGCACGCTGCGGCGCCGCCGAGGTAGCGGTAGAGCGGCAGGTCGCAGCCGACTGCCGCCGCGTGGGCGACCGCCATGCTCACGCCGAGCGTGGCGTTCGCGCCGAGCTTGCCCTTGTTGTGCGTGCCGTCGAGCGCCAGAAGCAGTCGATCGATGCCCTCCTGGTCGCGCGCATCAGCGCCTTCGAGGTTCGGCTCGATCACCTCGTTCACGTTGGCGACGGCCTTCGCCACGCCCTTGCCGAGCCAGCGGGTCTTGTCACCATCGCGCAGTTCGACCGCTTCGTGCTCGCCCGTGCTGGCTCCGCTGGGCACGGCCGCACGGCCGATCGAGCCATCCTCGAGCGTAACCTCGCACTCGAGCGTGGGATTGCCGCGACTGTCGAGGATCTGGCGGGCGTGAACGGCGTGGATCGAAAAGCTCATGGTGCGTCTCCAGTGGGTCAGCGTAGCGGTGCCGGGAATCGTGGTGGCGCCCCGCCCAGCAGGGCGGCAACATCCTTGACGACCCAGCTCATGTTGGCCATGGCGGTCAGCGTGCGGCTGGCCAGGTGCGGGGCGAGGTGGGCGTTGGCCATGCCGAGCATGGGATGGCCGTGCGTGAACGGTTCGGGATCGTGCACATCCAGAATCACCTGCGCGCCCGGGCGGGTGCCCAGCCAGGCGGCGAGCGCCTGATCATCGATCACGAATCCGCGGCTCGTGTTGATGAGGACCGCATCGTCCCGAAGCCGTTCGATCAGCGGCGCGCCTACGAGTCCGCGGTTGCTCGCGCGGCCATCGACATGCACCGATACGACATCGCTGTCGGCGAAGAGTTGCTCGATCCCGCACGGCTCCGCGCCATGCCGGGCTGACTCGGGGATCTCAAGCAGATCGTGGTAGATGCAGTGAAACCCGATCGCGCCGGCGACCTGCGCCACCCGCTGCCCGATGCGGCCCATGCCCAGGATCCCGAGCACGAGTTCGTCCATCTGCCACGCACCGACGACCTCTTCACGCACATCGTCCCACGCGTCCTTCGCCAGCGGTCGATCCAGGAAGAGCCTCGGCCGGAGCGCGTCGCAGAGCAGGCACAGCACGTACTCGACGACCGCCTGCGTGTTGGCATCGGGCGTGTAGACCACCTCAATGCCACGGCGGCGGCAGGCAGCCACATCGATGTTGTCCAGGCCGACCCCCGCGCGCGCCACGACCCGCAGCGCGGGCAGCCTGTCGAGCAGCGCATCATCCACGATGGTGTAGGTCCGTACGACGAGCGCTGTCGCGCCAGAAGCGGCATCAGCGAACTCCGCGCTCGCGGGCGAACCCCGCACGATCCGCGCGTGGCCACCAAGCCAATCGATGGCGGCATCGTCCAGCGCTTCGGTCACGATGCACGTGGGCAGGCTCACGGCGAGGAGGGTAGCGGGGGCAAGCATGGTCAAGGTGCATCGTGTTCGGCGTGGCCTGCCAGCGGCCGCGGCGCCGCCGAGTGAGCGCAGCGCCTCGAACCATGGCAATGTGCTCGTCCTGACCCTGACCGCTCCGCGCACGCTCCCGCGCCGCGCTACCTTCCCACCCGTGAGCGTGCGCCGCGACACCTTCGTGCTCTGGTCCCTCGTGGGCCTGCTGGCCGTCACGCTGCTCTGGCCCATCTGGATGGTCCTTCGCGGGGCGTTCCAGGATGGTGCGGGTGACTTCACGCTCGCGCACCTGCAGGATGTCTTTCGGGACCCGCTGCTCGTGCAGGGCTTCGGCAACAGCTTCCGCATCGCGGCCTGCACCACCATCCTGGCGACGCTGCTGGCCTTCCCGCTGGCCACGGTCGGGGCTCGGTACGCCTTCAAGGGCAAGACGCTGCTCAACGCCTTCGTGCTGGCGCCCCTGATCCTGCCGCCCTTCGTGGGGGCGATCGGGCTCCGCCAGGTGCTTGGCCGCATGGGCGCGCTCAATGCGCTCTTGCAGGACATCGGGCTGACCTCGGAACCGATCGACTTCCTCGGCGACGGCGGCTTCTGGAGCATCGTCGCGATCCAGAGCTTCAGCCTCTACCCGATCATCTATCTCAATCTGGTCGCTGCGCTCTCGAACATCGATCCTGCGCTCGAGGAAGCCGCGCGCGGCGTGGGTGCGGGGGCGTTCACCCGCTGGCGGCGCGTGACGCTGCCGATGGTCCGTGGTGGGCTCTTTGCCGGCGCGACGATCGTCTTCATCTGGTCGTTCACCGAACTCGGCACACCGCTCATGTTCGAGTACCGCGTCGTCACGCCGGTGCAGGTCTTCGATGGCCTGAAGGAACTCGAGACGAGCCGACAGCCCTATGCGCTCACGGCGATCATGCTCGCGATTGCCGTGTCGCTGTACCTGGCGAGCAAGTACATCTTCGGGCGCAGCGCCGGCACGCAGTCGACCAAGGCCAGCATCAGGCGCGAGGAGCGCCCGCTCGTTGGTTGGCAGGGGATTGCCGCTGCGGGTCTCTTCGTGCTCGTGGGTGGGCTCGCGTGCACGCCGCATCTGGGCGTGATCCTGAGCAGCCTCGCCGTGCAGGGTGAGTGGTACGGCACGGTGCTGCCGCAGGCGTGGACCGGTCACCACTTCACCGAGGCGGTCTCGCACCCGCTCTCGGCGGGCGCGATCCGCAATTCGCTGGTGCTGAGCCTGCTCGCGGTCGTGCTCTCGATGGCGGTGGGCTTGGTCATCGCGCGATCGCTCGTGCGTGGCCGCGGCTGGGGCAAGCCGGTGCTCGATGGGCTGGTCATGCTGCCGCTCGCCGTGCCGGGCATCGTGATGGCTTTCGGCATGATCGCCCTCAGCATGACGTGGCCCTTCAACAGCGGCACGCTGAAGCCCTACACCGACATTCTGGGCGCGACCCCGAACCCGTTCCCGTTCCTCGTGCTGGCGTACGCGGTGCGACGCCTGCCCTATGTGGTGCGGGCCGCGGTGGCGGGGTTGGAGCAGACCCCGGCTGAACTGGAGGAAGCGGGCGCGATGTGCGGCGCCAAGCGCTCGATGGTCACGCGCCGGATCGTCTTCCCGCTGGTCGCCGCCAACCTGGTGGCGGGTGCGCTGCTGGCCTTCAGCTTCGCCATGCTCGAGGTCAGCGACAGCATCCTGTTGGCTCAGCGAGAAAGCGACTACCCCGTGACCAAGGCGATCTACGCCCTTGCCGAGCGGCTGGGCGATGGCCAGGCGATCGCCAGCGCGCTCGGCGTCTGGGCCATGGCGCTCTTGGCAGCCACGCTCCTTGGTGCAAGCCTGGTCCTGGGCAAGCGCTTGGGCGCGGTCTTCCGGGCGTGAGCGGCCCATGGCGGCGGGGGACCTGAACCTCGCTTCGCAAGCTGCCCGCACGCACGGGTCGGTCCTATACTTGCCAAACCATGCCGTACACGCTGATGCCCGACGAGGGCTACGGACTCGAAGTCGAGACGCTGGAGTACCTGAAGGAGCACGTTCAGGGCCCGGACCGCTGGGTGCTGAACTTCGGCCCGCAGCACCCCGCCACGCACACCACGCTGCGCTTGGTGCTCGAGATCGACGGCGAGCGCGTGGCCCGCGCCACCCCGCACATCGGCTACCTGCACTCGGGCTTCGAGAAGCTCGCCGAGCACCACGACTGGAACCAGTACGTGTGCACCGCGAGCCGGATGGACTACATCAGCCCGATCGTCAACGACATTGCCTGGCATCATGCGGTCGAGACGCTCTTCGGCGTCGAGCTGACGCCGCGCTGCACGGTCGTGCGCACGATCCTGGCCGAACTCGGCCGCATCCAGAACCATCTGCTCTGCGTGGGCGCCGCCGCGCTCGACCTCGGCGCGTTCACCGGCTTCCTCTACGGCTTCAACGAGCGCGAGCGGATCTACGACATCATCGAGTACGTCAGCGGCCAGCGCTTCCACCCGGACTGGACGCGCGTGGGCGGCGCCTGGCGCGACATCCCCGATGACGAGACCTTCCGCCGCATGGTGCGGAACTTCATCGATGTCCGCCTGCCCAACGCCATCGCCGACCTCGAGAACCTGTGCAACCGCAACCGCATCTTCGTCGATCGCCTCCAAGGCGTTGGCGTGATCAACCGCGACGAGGCGATCGCGTGGGGCCTGAGCGGCCCCAACGCACGCGCCAGCGGGGTGCGTCGCGACCTGCGCAAGGACGAGCCGTACATGTGCTACAAGGCCAACTGGGATGGCAACGGTGCCGACCCGGTGCGCTTCAATGTGGTGGTGGCCAGCGAAGGCGACTGCCTGAGCCGCTACCTCGTCCGCCTCGAGGAGATGAAGCAGAGCCGTTCGATCATCGACCAGCTCATCGACCGCATACCGGGCGGGCCGATCGACACCACGCACGACAGCAAGCTCCGCGTGCCGCAAAAGGCCGAGGTCTACGGCTCCATCGAGAGCACGATCCAGCACTTCGAGCTCTACATGCACAACCGGGGCTTCGTGGCGCCGGTGGGCGAGAGCTACGCGGCGATCGAGGGCCCCAACGGCGAGATGGGCTTCTTCGTCGTCGGTGATGGTGGCCGCTGCGCGTTCCGCGCCAAGTGCCGCCCGCCATCGTTCATGAGCTTCCAAGCCTTCCCCAAGATGATGGAAGGCCACCAGCTCGCCGATGTCGTTGCGATCATCGGCTCGCTGAACATCATCGCGGCCGAACTCGACCGGTGAGCACCGGGGCCGTCGCGCAGATCACCGAGCCATACGCCAAGGACCAACGACATGAGCTGGAAGACCAAGCCGTCGAGCACCATGCAGATCCCGCGCCGGGCCGAGCCGTACGTCTCGCCCGCGGTCGCCGAGCGCTGGGAGCGCGAGATCGTTTCCAAGTACCACGTGCGTCAGGGCGCGCTCATGCCGATCCTGCATGAACTCCAGCACGAGTACCGCTGCATCCCGTACCAGGCGATGGTCGAGGTCGCGCGCTTCTTGGGCATCTCGCCCGCCGAGGTGCTGGACTGCGCGACCTTCTACGAGGAGTTCAGCCTCGAGCCGCGCGGCCGCTGCACGATCGGCATCTGCCAGTCGATCGCCTGCGAAGCGTGCGACCACAAGCCGCTCCTGGACCACTGCCGTCGCACGCTGGGCATCGAGCCCGGCGAGACGACCGCCGATGGTTCGTTCACGCTGCTCGCCATGGAGTGCTTGGGCTCGTGCGACACCGCGCCCGTGGCGCTCTTCAATGAAACGCTGCACGAGAAGCTTGATGTGCCGACCGTCGATCGCCTGATCGCCCAGGCTCGCCAGGTGCCCGCTGGCGGCCATCACCACTGAGCCTGCCATGCAGCGTCGCGACCAAGACATGAGCGTGGCCGAAAGCCTTGGTGCCTTTGTGGGCGCCATTTGGGGCGGCATCGCGTCGCGCCCGGGCGAGTCAGCGCAGCAACCCGCCGAGACCGCCCGCACCGTCGCCACGCGTGTCGAGGACCGCGAGGTCGACGGCGTCATCCTCCGACGAACCATCATCGACGAAGTCATCGTGCCGCCGACCGACGACGCGGCCCAACACGACCACAGGACCAACCATGCGACTCACTGAATCCGTCCTCACCAAGCGCATTCCCGGCTGCGTGCCGGGTCTCGGCGACGGCGGCACCGCTGCTCGCGCCACCGTGTCGTTCGAGCAGTACAAGGCGACTGGCGGCTACGCCTCGCTCGCCAAGTCGCTCGACATGGAGCCGGCCAAGGTCATCGAGCTCGTCAAGGAGGCAGTCGTCCGCGGCCGCGGCGGCGCAGGCTTCCCGGCGGGGCTCAAGTGGTCGTTCCTCCCACAAGATGACGGCGCGGGGCACCGCTACCTGTGCATCAACTGCGATGAGGCCGAGCCCGGCACCTTCAAGGATCGCCTGCTCTGCGACTTCGATCCGCACCTGATCCTCGAGGGGATCGCGATCGCGTGCCACGCGTGCAAGCTCGACACCGCATACTTCTTCATCCGCGGCGAGTACCACCACCAGGCCAAGGTGATGGAGAAGGCGATCCAAGAGGCCTACGCCGGCGGCATCTTCGGCAAGGGCGGGCTGATGCGCCGTCCGGGCGCGCTGAGCGTGGATTGCTTCCTGCACCGCTCGGCCGGCGCGTACATCTGCGGCGAGGAGACCGGCCTGCTCGAGGCGATCGAAGGCAAGCGCGGCTGGCCGCGCGTGAAGCCGCCGTTCCCCGCGGTCAAGGGGCTCTTCGGCCGCCCGACCATCATCAACAATGTCGAGACGCTCGCCGCCGTCGTGCCCATCATCGAGAAGGGCGTGGCGTGGTGGAAGGGGATCGGCGTTGAGAGCTCGCTTGGCGGCATGCCCAGCTACGGCACCAAGCTCATGGGTGTCAGCGGTCACGTGAACCGTCCGGGCGTCTTCGAGGCGCCTCTGGGCGTCAAGCTGAGCACGCTGGTCAACGACTATTGCGGCGGCATGCGCAAGGGCAAGCGGTTCAAGGGCGCGATCGCCGGCGGCGTGAGCATGGGCGTGCTCGGCACCGACCAGTTCGATGCAGCGATGGATTTCGACATCGGCCGCGCCTGCAACGTCCTCGGCCTGGGCACTGCGTGCCCGACGATCTTCGACGAAGACACCGACATGGTCATGGTCGCGCGCAACATCGCGCGGTTCTTCAAGAACGAATCGTGCGGCCAGTGCACACCCTGCCGCGAGGGCAGCGGATGGATCTACAAGCTGCTGTGCCGCATCGAACAGGGCAGCGCCACGACCGCGGACCTTGACCTGCTGCTCGAGCTCGGCATGAGCATGGGGCTCACCCCCGGCACCACGATCTGCGGCCTCGCCGATGGCAACAACTGGGCGATCCGCACGATCGTCGGCAAGTTCCGCGGCGAGTTCGAGAAGCGCGTGAAGCCCAAGTTCGTGCCCGTGCACGTGAGCGCGCACTGAGCGCTGGGCGAGCCGTCGTCGCGACGCAGCCGTCCGCCGGGCGCGTGGAGCTTGCCCGGCGAAGGGCCCTGCGGGCTCACTGAGCCACTGCGGCCGCCGCATTCCTGATCGGTAGCATTTCACCCATGGCTCCCTTGGTCGATGTCCGTCTCGATGCGCCGGTGAAGCGGCTCGAGGCCGAGCGCGCGTGGGTGCTGGAGCGCCTCGCCGGGTGCCTGGCCGAGGTGGCGGGTCCCATCGCCCGTGTGACAGTCGAGATCATCGATGATCACCGCATGGCCGCCTTGCACGAACGGTTCAGCAACGTGCCGGGCACGACGGATGTGTTGACCTTCCCGGCAAGCGGCCCCGGCGAGCCGGTCGAGGTCGACATTGCCATCTGCGTCGATGAGGCCGCGCGCCAGTCGTGCGCGCGTGGCCACGAGCTCCGCCATGAGCTGTTGCTCTATGCGTTGCACGGTGTGCTGCACTGCACGGGTTTCGACGATCGCACGCCCGAGGACCATGCGCGCATGCATGCCGAGGAGGACCGCATCCTGCGGGCCATCGGCCTGGGGGCGGTCTACGCCCGCGAGGAGCGACCGTGAGCGGCGCGTACCTGGGGCTCCTGGTGCTCAGCCTGCTGCTGGCGAGCTACTTCAGCGCGCTCAACCTGGCGCTGGTCGGCGTGAGCCCGAGCCATCTGCAGCGCAGGCTCGACCAGCGCGGACGCGGCCCGGTGGGCCCGTGGATCATGCGGGAAACCGTGGCGCTTGAGCAGTCGGTCGCCTTCCTGCGGACCTTCGGTCGGCTTGGTGCGCTGGCCGTGGTGCTGGTGTCGATCCATGAGCGTGATCCCGATGGCGTGCTCGCCACGCAGGCGATCGTCGCGCTGGCGATTGCGGCGCCGATCGTGTGGTTGACCACAAGCGTGGTGGCTGGCGCGATCGCACGCCACGCGCCCGCGTGGATCATCGTGCGCAGCGTGCCGGTGCTTCGGGCCTGCTGGGTGCTGTCCTGGCCGCTCGTGCGCTCGGTGCGCTTCGTCGACGAGGCCGTGCGCCGCATCGCGGGCGCCGAGCAGGGAGCCGTGCATGCCGAGCGTGAACTGCTGCAGACGATCGAGGATGCGCAGCGCGCCGGCGGCGTGGACGAGACGCTCGCCACGATGATGGAGAATGTCGTCGCGTTCAAGGGCACGGTCGTGAGCGAAGTGATGACGCCCCGCACCGCGATCGAGGGCCTGCCCTACACCAGCGACCTGCAGGTGATCCGCCAGTTCATCCTCGGTGCCGGCCACAGCCGGATCCCGGTCTACCGCGACAGCCTCGACTCGATCGTCGGCATCCTCTATGTCAAGGACCTCGTGCGCTACCTCGGCGATGACTCCGACGGCTTCGACCTGTCCCGCCTGCTGCGCGCCCCCGTGCGCGTGCCCGAGACCAAGCCCGTGCGGGAGTTGCTGATCGAGTTCCAGCGCAGCGAGGTGCACCAGGCGATCGTGGTCGATGAGTTTGGCGGCACGGCCGGCCTGGTCACGATCGAAGACGTGCTGGAGGCGGACGGGCGCTGCCCGGTGGCCGACCTGAACGCGCGTCTGGAGGTGCATCTGCCCGAGGACGAGGGCTACGACACGATCGCCGGCTTCGTGCTGAGCCGACTTGGTCGGGTGCCCGAGGTGGGCGCGGTGGTGGAGGG
>SYIB01000266.1 GCA_005798965.1 Planctomycetia bacterium | reverse complement strand
GGAGGGCGACGCTCTATCCAATTGAGCTACCAAGACAACGAACGATCGAGGACTGTACCAAGGCCCCTGCCCATCGCGCTAGCCTTGCCGCGTGCCCAGCACGGATGCTGTCCAGAACCCTCGCTCGAGCAGCGGCGACTCGCCATCGGTGCGCGAGCAGGCGTGGGCGCTCCACACGATCACCTGCGTCAATTCAATGGGCACTGGCGTGCTTTGGAACGGGCTGAGCTTCTTGGTCGAGCGCGAATACGCCTACACCCGGCAGGAAACGCTGGCCCTGTATGTCGGTACTGCGCTGGCCTACGCCGTGGCTGCATGGTGGACGGGTTCGCTGCTGCGGCGCTTGGGCAAACACGTCAGCCCGCGTGCCTTCCTCGGATGGATCTTCGTGGCACAGGGGCTGGCGGCGCCGCTGGTGCTGATTCCGGGCTCGAGCATCGGACTCGTCGTGGCAGCCACGGTGCTCTCCGTTGCCGGTGCGATGATGTGGCCGGTCGTCGAGGCCTACGTCAGCAGCGGCAAGGATGGCCACGCCATGCGCCGCTCCATCGGGCTCTGGAGCATCAACTGGATGGTGTCGGTCGGCGCGTGCCTCCTGCTCATGGCGCCGCTGTATGCGACCGGCCACACTCGTTGGGCCATGGTGGCGGTGCTGCCGATCAGCCTGCTGAGCATCGTGTGCCTTCGATTCCTGCCGCGGGAACCGGCACCGCACAGCGAGGAACACCACGATGCCCCCGAGTCGTACCGGCCAATGCTCGCGAGTTCGCGGGTGCTGCTGCCGACGGCGTACGTCGTGATTGGTGCCATCAGCCCGATCCTTCCGTACGCGATCGAGGAACTGTCCATCGATCCTGCCTGGCGCACCCCGCTGGGTTCACTCTGGCTGTTCGTCCGTGCAGCCGCGGTGTCGGTGCTCGCCGTCACGCACTTCTGGCATGGTCGATGGCAAGGCCTGGTCCTTGCGGCAACGGCGCTTGCCGGCGGATTCACGATGGTTGCGCTGGCCCCGAATACCGCCACGCTCATCGTCGGATTGGTCGCCATCGGCATCGGGCACGGCTTGCTGTACTACAGCGCGCTCTACTACGCGATGCGCTTGGAACGCGCCGACGTCGATGCCGGCGGCACGCATGAGGCCTTGATCGGCGTTGGTTACGTGGTCGGCCCGGGCGCCGCACTCGCGGGCGGACTGTGGAACGGTGCCGCAGGCATCGTGACGGTGGAACTCATCGTGCTCGGGCTGGCGATGCTGCTGGCGCTGCGGGCGTGGCGGCGTTCGGCGCGACCAGCCACTGCATGACCGCTGGCAGCACCTTGGGCACGATCATCGTGTGACCCTCGTCGGGGTGCACGGTGCAGTCGATGCGCGCGCCGCGCTCGCGCAGCGCCTGCGCCGAAGCCGTGATGCGCACCGCATCCATGAGCGGGTCGAGCCCACCCAGTTCAACGCGGATCGGCGGGAGCGTGCCGATCGCCGCGTCGTCCATGGCTGTACCGCCCGTGCCGGGAACCCCGCCGAAGCCCCCCCAGCCTGCAAGCAGCGCCGCGCGCGCGATCGCCGTCGGTCGAGCGCGCACGATCGAACCCGTCGCCGCTGCACCCATGCTGTGCCCAACGACCGCAACCCGTGAGCGGTCGATGTCCCACTCACGTGCCAGCGTGTCGACGAGGCCATCGAACAGCAGCGGGCTCGTCGCGAAGACCGTCGTGTTGGGCGCCAGCACGATGCAGCCCAATCGCTCGGCCTGGCGCACGATCTCACCCTGCCCATAGGCCGAGAAGAACATGCACTCGTCACCGCCGGCGCCATGCAGTGCGATCACGAGCGGCGGTCTGGATCCTGCGCGCACGACATCGGGCACCATGATCCGACATGGAACCTTCACGCCGCCCACGTCGATCGTGCGCCACTGATCGCCACGGCGCCCGACGAACAGCGGATCGCCGCGTTCAAGCCTGGCGCAGTCCTCGTTCACCATGGACCAGACCTGCGCCTGGTCCATGACCAGCTGGATCGTCCGACGCGGTGACGCATCGTTGGTCAGGAGCGACGCACGCGCCCTGGCCTCCGCCAGGTCCGCGGGCGAGGCACGACCGGCAGCAGCGGCGAGTTCGATGGCACGCTCGGCCCTGCTGCGCAACTCATCCGGCGATGCATCGGTCACCGGGACCGTACGAAGCCGCATCCACTCGCTTGACGGATCCTTGGAGAGACGGACATCAATGGTGCGCGGTCCCGCATCCTCGCTCATCTCGAGGGTGACCGTGGCCGGCGGCGTGACCTCCAGCGGCTCGCCGCCGCCAGCCCGCAGGACCATCGGCATCACGGCACCGGATCGCGGCAGCCCCACGGACACGGCCATCGAGGCCTCGTCGTCGCGGAGTGCACTGCGGGCGGGTGCAACGCGCGCCTGCATGGCACGAAGCAGCTCGTCACGCGTGGCGGGATCCCGCTGACCCAGCACGTCAAGCGTGAGTGCATCGAGCGCATCGACAGCCTCGGCCAGCCGATTCTGGAAGAAGAGCAGCGTCAGCGAATCGAAGCGGCGGTTGAGCTCGGCGCGCGACATGCCATCGGGTCGATCGGTGACCGCAGCCTCGAGTCGCTGGAACGCAGCGGCGAGTTCCACCTTGCTCACGTTCACCCCGATGGAAGCGCTCGGCCTGGGCTTCTTCGCCTTGGCATCCTGCGTCACGGGGGAAGACTGGCTGGATCTCGAAGCCGGCGCGGAACCTGCCTCCTGCCCTGACAGCACCGATGGCAGTCCGTACGCCGTGGTGCAGCAGACCGCAGCCAGCCACCCGATCCTGCACGCCGCGCTCATGATGCTGGCGCCTTGATCGCCGAAAGGGCGCGAAGCGCAGCGTCACGCGCGGT
>SYIB01000004.1 GCA_005798965.1 Planctomycetia bacterium | reverse complement strand
GTCGTGCCCACCAGCACCGGACGGCCGAGGTCGTGGTGGCGGCGGATCTCCTCGATCACCGCGCTCCATTTGTCCTTCACGCTCACGTAGACCTGGTCATCCCGGTCGTCGCGCGCGATCGGCAGGTTGGTGGGAATGCTCACCACGTCGAGCCGGTAGATCTCATGGAACTCCTCCGCCTCGGTGTCGGCGGTCCCGGTCATGCCGGCGCGATGGCGGTAGAGCTTGAAGTAGTTCTGCACCGTGATCGTGGCCATGGTCTGCGTTTCCTGCTTGATGGCAACGCCTTCCTTTGCCTCCACCGCCTGGTGCAGGCCGTCGGACCATTGCCTTCCGACCATCTTGCGGCCCGTGTTCTGGTCGACGATCACCACGCCGAGCTGGCCGGTCTCGTCCTGCGCGATCACGTAGTCGCGGTCGCGTTGGTAGACGGTGTGCGCCCTGACCGACTGCTCGAGCAGGTGCGGCATGTCCATGTTCTCGCCAACGTAGAACGAGCCGATCCCCGAGACCCGCTGCGCCTCGGCAATGCCGGCGCTGGTGATCGTGGCGCGCTTCTTGTCGAGCTCGACCTCGTAGTACTGGGGATGGCGGTCGCGCTCGACCTCGAGCCGAGGGATCGAGCGTCGGGCTTCATCGAGCTTCTTGCGCAAGTCGGGCTTCTGCGACGCATCGCGCACGTTGCGAAGATCGCCCTCAAGGCCAGCAGCCATGGAGCGGGCCTTCGATACTGCCTCTTCAGCCTCGCTCCACGCCTGTTGGCGCTCCACGAGATGGCGTGCCAGGCGATCCGCCAGGTCATAGCGGGGCGCCTTGTTGTAGGCGGGGCCGCTGATGATCAGTGGTGTGCGTGCCTCATCGATGAGGATCGAGTCAACCTCGTCGACGATCACGAAGTCGCGCCGCTTCTGGACCTGGTCCTCGGTGCGCTGCTTCATGTTGTCGCGCAGGTAGTCGAATCCGAACTCGGCTGTGGTGCCGTACACGACGTCGCACCGGTAGGCGGACTGCTTGCCATCGGTCGACTGCATGTGGACCGGGTGGATCGCGCCCGCGGTCAGCCCGAGCGCGCGGAAGAAGGGGAACGTCCAGTCTCGGTCGCGCTGCACGAGGTAGTCGTTGACCGTCACCACATGCACTTGGTGGCCGCTGACGGCAGCGAGGAAACTCGCCAAGGGTGCAACGATCGTCTTGCCTTCACCGGTCTTCATCTCGGCGATCTTGCCCTCGGAGAGCACGATGGCCCCGATGATCTGCACGTCGAAGGGGCGTGCTCGGAAGGGAGGCTTGGACATCGGGAGCACGGCACGCACCGCCTCGTACAGCGCATTCGGCAGATCCATCGTGACCCAGGCCGGCGTTGGGGCGCTACAGCCAAGCAGATCGCCCTCGGGCGCCGCATCCGGAAGCAGTGCAGCCTGGGCTCGCGCCGCTTCAAGCATGGCGCGGGCCTCGTCCGGCAAGGTCGATGCATCGAAAGCGAGATCAGGATTCAGGATGTTGCGGATGCCGACGGAACGGTCCATGGCCTCGCGCGCCACGGCGAAGACTTCGTGCCGGAACGACAGGGGATCCTCCCCGTTGGCCACACGCGCGCGAAACTGCGCCGTACGTTCGCGGAGTTCAGCATCGGTCAGGGCGCGGATCGAGGGTTCAAGCGCATTCACTTGGTCGACGATGCGCAGGTAGCGCTTGACCATGCGCTGGTTGCGGGTGCCGAAGAGCGAACGCATGACGGAGCTGATGACGGGAACGGCCATGATTGGTCCTTTGCGGTGGTCGTGGAGCGCGTCGCACGGCGACGGGCTCACGAGTTCGTGATGTTCGGGGAGAGGAAGGCTCGACGCGCGACGGCACTCAGGCCGTCGGAGGCGGCATCGGGCCGCGGCCTTGGTCGACCGAAGCCAACGCGCGACCTGCGGTCACGCTGGGGCAGGCGCCGCGCGGAGCGGCCCCGGCCACGGCACTGGCCGGGTTGGAGGAGCGTGAAGGCGCCCGGACTGCTCCAGGGCCATCCACGAGCACCGTGTCATCGAGTCGCCCAGCCGCCAAGGGCACGGCTCCACTCGCCGCAGCGAGCGTGAGGACAAGCACCAGCACCTGGATGAGGACTGTGGTGATCACGAACCCGTAGTGTGGCGCGTAGCGGCCGGTCCTGCAACCGCCCTGAGGGGGTTATGACGCAACCATCTGCGCCAGGTTCCCGTAGTCCGGGCGATCACCGGCGGTTCGATGACGGAACTCTGCCTCGATTCGCCCGCGATGCACCACGAACACGCCCGGCATCTGCAGCGGATCGCCGATGGGCTGACCAGCGCCGTGACCCTTGGCCAGGGCATGGGTACCTCGCCACCAGACCATCGGTCCGAACAGCCCGGCGAACGAGCCGCGGGTGAGGCCGAACGCAGCATGGATGCGTCGTCGAGGATCACTCACACGGTGCCAACGTCCGGCACCGTGCGCGTCAAGGAAGCCGGCGGCCTCTGCCTCGGTTGCCATGTGGACCACGACGATGCTCACACCGCGACGGCGGAGTTCCTCTTCGCCGCGGACGAGGTCAGCGATCGTTTCACGGCAGAACGTGCAGCCAAAGTGCCGAAGGAAGACCACCATCAGACGTTGTGATCGGCTCAGCTCGATCAGGTTCGTTCCGTGCTGGTCCACGGCGATTGCCATGGCCTCGCCCCGGGTCAGCACCGGAAGGTGGGCGTCGTCCTGCGTCGAGGTCCGCCACGCATCGCGCAGCACGAGCCCGAACGGGATCCACCAGAGCAGGTCATTGGTCAGGATCGTCCAGCCGAAGCTCCAGGGAATCTCGCCCCGGCTGGCGCACCACACGAAGCCGATGGGCCCGAAGATCTTGCCGAGGAGCCCAACGAGGGTGATGGGCCAGTGGCGGATGGGGTCGAGGCTCGCGCAGAGGTAGCCCACTCCAAAGACGCCAATCACCATGCCGAGGCACTGCCAGATGCCACGGGCTGGCCCCACGAAGGCCTCCATGCCCGCCAGGCGGGGCATGAGGTCGGGTAGCAGCACCACGACCGCACCCCAAGCGAGGTTGTAGAAGCCGGCCGCCAGCAGCCAGCGGCGATGCCCGATCGAATTTTGGACAGCCGATATCACACCATGGCTTCGCTAGGATGAGGCCGTTGGATTCCGGCCCAGTAGCTCAGCGGTCCAGAGCAGTCGACTCATAATCGATACGACCTCGGTTCGAATCCGAGCTGGGCTACTACGCTTGTCACCCATGCAGCGCATGTTCCAACGCCTTCAGAACGACCGGGCCGCTGGCCGCGGCAGCCTGATGCCGTTCGTGACCGCTGGTTCGCCATCGCTCGAGGCCACCATGGCCACGATCAGGACCCTCGACCGGCTCGGTGTGGCGGCCATTGAGGTTGGCTTCCCGTTCAGTGACCCCATCGCCGATGGCCCCGTCATTGCAGCAAGCATGGATCGGGCACTCCGCGCGGGCACGACCGTCGCCGCCACGATGGATGCCGTGAGGACCATCCGGCCACAGGTGGCCTGCGGACTCATCGCCATGGTGTCTATGAGCATCGTCCAACGCCATGGCGGGACCGAGTTCGTCCGACACGCCCACGAGGCCGGGTTCGATGCCCTGATCGTGCCGGACATGGATCTTGATGCGGCCGATCAGGTGCTCGAGGCGGTTGATCGGCTGGGCATGGGACTGGCGCTGCTCGTGGCGCCCACCTCGACACCCGAGCGGATTCAGGCCATTGCCGCACGGTGCCGGGGATTCGTCTACGCGCTTGCCCGCGCGGGATTGACCGGTGCGGGCGATGCCCCGCCTGATGTGGCGGCCACGGTCGCGGCGCTCCGCGCCCAGACGGCGCTGCCCATCGCGGTCGGGTTCGGTATTTCGACGGCTGAGCACGTCCGCATGGTGATTCATCACGCGGATGCAGCGATCGTGGGCAGTGCGCTGGTCCGCGCCATGGAGGGAGATCCCGCAACGGCGCACGAGCGGGCGGGTGCGTTCATTCAGCCGCTGATCGAGGCGTGCCAATCCGCACTGCACTGATGTTGGCCCCACCCGCGACGGGTGTGCTGTGGATGTTCATCGAAACTGATCCGCTGAGCGCATGCTGAGCGCATGCTGAGCGCGAGATTCAGTACCGCCGCATGACCCCGATGACGATGCCCTGGACCTGGCACTCATCGACGATGATGGGATCGAACTCCGGATTGGCGGGTTGCAGCCGAATGCGGCCATTGCGCTCGCGGAAGAAGGTCTTGAGCGTGGTTTCCCCGTTGGGCAGGAGCGCCACGACGCGATCGCCATTTCGAGCGGTGGAGCGACGCTCGACGATCACGTAGTCACCATCGAGGATGCTTTCATCCCTCATGCTCATGCCCTCGACCTGGAGCGCGAACATCTCGTTGTGCCTGCCGCGCGCCGGGCCGAAGACCTGGCCGAGGCTGAGGGTCTCATCCTGCTCGAACTTCTCGACGGGGTGGCCAGCGGCGATGCGGCCAAGCAGTGGCAGGGTCAGTGCGTCACTGGAGGCGGTGCCGCGGATCGGGAGCGGCTCGTCATCGACGATCAGCGCCAAAGAGCGCGCCTTGTTCGGGTTGCGCGAGAGCACGCCCTTCTCCACGAGCGCTTGGACATGCTCGAACACCGTGACCTTGCTGACGCCGAGCTCGTCGGCCAGCTCCTGCATCGTTGGGGAATAGCCCCGATCGTTCCGCCACTGACGGACCAGTTCGTAGATGCGCAGCTGCTTGGGTGTGAGGTTCATGGGTGGTTCCTGATGCGTGCGTTCGGGAGGAAACGAGGACGGGAATCGGTTGGAGCGGCAATTCGATGCGGGTGAGGCCTAAAAGGTCGTCAAGCCAGTCGATGGGCTGGAGCGCGACACGAAGCGCACCACGCCAGCCGCGGAGCGGACCGGGCATGGCATTGGCGGTGGGGGAAGGCGTGGGTGCACCAAAGATGGCATTGATGACAGCTGCTCCGCGGCGCAGGCCAAGGCCGGTGCCATCGCATGGCTCATCGAGGATGGACGGTTGCTCGATCGGCTCGGTGGCTTGCATCAGCGGAGCACGACGATGGCTGATGACCGCAAGGCCGTCATCCTGCTCGACCACGTATCGCGTGAAGTCGCCGCCGGGCCCCAACTGCACCAACGGGGCGGCGGCGCGGCTGCGCATGGCGTGGACTTCATCGGGAGTGAGGATGGTCATGGAGGAGTGCATCGGTCAGGTCCTTTCCTGGACCCGAACTTTTGTTCGGGATATGGTAGGGAACGAGCGGGGTCTCCGGGTGTGACGAGCCTTGCGATAGGTTTACCGACATGGTTCAGACGTACCCAAGCCCCCCCAAGCCGCTTCCCGGGACCGATCACGGATGGCTTTGGGACCCGTCCATCATCTTTCTGAACCATGGGTCCTTTGGCAGCCTGCCATTGGCGGTCGCAGAGGCTGCTGAGCGCCACCGGCGGTTCATCGAGGCCCAACCCATCGCACGACTGGGCCGGGGCGTGGCGGAGCTCCTGAGGGCACCCAAGGAGGCGTTGGGGCGCTTGGTGGGTTCCCCGCCGGATCGCCTCGGGCTGATCGAGAACGCGACCGCGGGCATTGGCGCCGTGCTCCGGAACATCGCCTGGCAACCCGGTGACGAGGTCGTGACCACTGGCCATGTCTACGGCGCGGTCCGGCAAGCGCTCTTCCGGGAGCGGGACTTGCACGAGGTCGCGATTCGCGAAGTCCAGATTCCGTTGCCGATCCGGTCGAGCGATGACATCGTGGCGCGAGTGGTCGCGGCACTGACCGCACGTTCCCGACTCGTGGTGGTGGACCACGTCACGAGTCCGACCGCGCTGATCATCCCGATCAAGGAGATCGTGACCGCATGCCACGCGCGTGGCGTGGCCGTGATGATCGACGGTGCGCATGCTCCGGGCATGCTGCCTCTTGAACTCGATGCCCTCGGGGCCGACTGGTACACCGGCAACCTGCACAAGTGGGTGTATGCACCCAAGGGATGTGCGTTCCTTTACGCGTCCGCCGCGCGCGCGCGTGAAACGCACCCCGTTTCGATCAGCCATCACTACGGTGCCGGCATGGACCTCGAGTTCAGCTGGCAGGGGACTCGCGATGTCGGAGCATGGATGGCGATCACCGATGCCATCGCCTGGATGAACGCCTTCGGCGAAGGCGTCGTGATGGACCACAACAAGCAACTCGCCGAATGGGCGCATGGCCTGATGGTGGACTCAGGATTCTTCGAGCCCATCTCGCCGGCCGATGGATCGATGCGTGGCTCCATGGCCGCATGCAGGCTGGATGCCCGCTGGCGCGAACGATTCGGTTCGGTCGAGGCCTTGCAGGCAGCGATCCTTGCGGCCGGTTCCATTGAGTTGCCGTGCATGGAACTCCACGGCGACTGGTTGCTGCGGATCAGTGCAGCACCGCATAACCGTTCCTGGCAGTACGAAAGGCTGATGGACACGATGCGTGTGCTCGACCGAGCCTCGTGAGCACGCCGCGCGCGACCTCACGCAACAGAATGTTCACTTGGGCTCGCTGGCGGGCGGCGTCTCAGCGGCGCGCGCGGCAAGGATCGGCAGGTACGAGTCGTTGTACCACCCAACCCACGCGTTCAAGTCCCAGCCCAAGTGGGCGGTGCTCTGACCTGAGTCCAGCGTGGCAAGGGCCATGAGCGACTGGTGCACGCCCGGTCGATAGGTCGTGGCCACCGCCGTTGCCTCGTCAATCGCCATCACAACCCCTTCGTAGATCTGTCCAATCACGGGCTGGAAGCCCGCCGAGGAGTTGCCAGTGATCGGGATCAGATTGGCCACGTAGCTGCGCTGCGTGCCGATCGCGATCCAGGCAAGATCCGACTGGTCTTGCACCGGATCTTGGGCGAACTGCGCGGCGATCAGCAGGGGAATCGCCTTGATCGCGTTGATCTGGCCGGCAAGCAGGCCGGCTTGGTTGACCACCATGTGATTGGGGCTTCGCAAGGCGCCCTCAAGCACGGCAAGGGCCTCGTTCGATGGTGGCTGCTCGATCCGCTCGGCTGCCTCGTTGCGAATGGCAGCATCGCGGTCGTGGATCGCGATCCACGTCAGCCCCGCCTGCCCGGATGAACCGAGTGAAGCAAGGTGCTCAAGCACCTGCATCTTGATCGGCCCTGCAGTGCCTCGACTCGCCTGATAGATCGCCCACTGACCTTCCGGGGTGGTGAAGGTCCGCAGCATGCGCAAGCCCTCCTCGCGCAGCGCCGGCTTGGGCGACGAGAGCCGCTGGATTGCCCTGCGGGCCTCGGCGTCGCTGACCCCCGAGGGAATCGGCACGTCCTTCTCGGCTGCCTTGGCTTGGTGCAGCGTGCTGAAGAGGCTCGAACCGGTTCCCGGCACGCACGAAGGCACCGGCCTGTTCTGCTCGAGTCGAGGCGGGAGAGCTGTGCCCACAGGCGCCGCAGCTGGTGGCGGGACCGTCATCAAGCCGAGCGCCAGCGCCACCATGGTGAGCATCCACGCACCCTACCATCGACCTTGCCATGAGCGATGCATCGAATGCCGGAACTGGCCAGCAGAATCTCTTTGACCGCCTTGGTGCGGAGCCGTTCTGGGCGATCGCTCGCGCGTTCTATGCGCGCATCGAGCGCCACCCACGATTGCGGCCCATGTTCCCCGACGAGCTCGATGAGGCCATCCGGACTCAGGCGGAGTTCCTGATCCAATACTTCGGTGGGCCGCAGGCCTACAGCGCCCGCAAGGGACACCCACGCCTCCGTATGCGACACATGCAGTTCCGCATCGGGCTGCAGGAGCGCAACGATTGGGTCGAGGTCATGCGTGGCGCACTTGATGACGCGGCCATTCCTGAGGCTGAACGACCGGCCATGATGGCGTACTTCGAGCACGTCGCCACGTTCCTGATGAACGACGAGTCCTGATCGCTGCCGATCGAGGCCGGTGCAGTCGTGCAGGACACGATTGGATCGAGACCTGGTTGCGCTCTCCGGCAGGGCTCCAAGCTCAGTCCGTCGTCCCGAGCAGGATGCCCTTGCGGCCCCATGTCTCAAGTGCCGCCTTGGCGAGCTCACGCGAGTCGTAAACGCCGACCTGCACGCGGTACATGGCCTTGCCACGGACCTTCACGGTGACGACCTCCGGGACTGGCAGTCCGCGAGCGTCCGTCTCCTTCTCCAGCTCGGCGGCGAGTATGTCGGCCTTCTTCTTGGATTCGAAGGCGCCGGCCTGGAGCGTCCACTTCTCCGACGATGGCTTGGCCGCCGGCGCTTGGACCTTGCTTGCAGGATCCGCCTTGGCTGCCTTCTTGGGAGCCTCCGGCTTGTTGGTGCCTGCTGCCTTCTGGGCTCCTGATTGGGAACCAAGGCTCGAGGCCTGCGCAGCATCGCTGGACGGCTTCGACTTCGATGGCACGGCCTTGGCCAGCCGCTGTGCCTCGCTGCGGGCTCGTCCTTGTTCGCTGCCCGAGAGCATCATGCTGGCGCGGTGCATCGACTGCGCCGCGGCCTCGATGCGACCACTGCGCTCCTGGATCGTGGCCATCGAGGCGAGCGCCGTGCCTGCAGCCTCGCCATCCGGGCCGGTCGAGGCCTTCAGCAGCCACGACTCAGCATCGGGGCGCCCCATGTCCATGGCCGAAAGCCCGGCCACGAGCTGGGCCCGCTGCATCGTCACCGCGTCGGTGGATGCTGCCGCCTCGGAGGCCAGCACGAACGCATCATCCATGTCGCCATCCTCGTAGAACTCCCGTGCACGATCAAGCGGCGTTCCGACCTTCTTGGTCGTTTCACATCCGAGGGCGACGGCCATGAGCGCGAGCGCGAATGCAACGATGTTGAGGCCTCTCAGCATGCGTCGTACTGTACACCTCACGCCATGCAGCTCGGCAACGCCATCCTCCGTCGTCTTGCACTCCGCCCCTTGCGCACCGTTGTCGTCGATGACCAGCGTTCATGGCCTGCGTGGCAGCTCTGGTGGACGGCGTGCCACATCGCTACGGCGATCGAGCGCGCGACTACGGCGGATCGGGTGGGCATCATGCTGCCGACCTCCGGGCTCTTTCCGGCCGCCACGCTGGGCGCATGGATGGCCGGCCGCACCTGCGTGCCGCTGAACTACCTGTTCACGCCGCAGGACATGGGACATGTCTGCCGCGATGCCTCGATCGATTGCTGCGTCACGGTGGGTCCGATGCTTGAGTTCACCAAGGGTCTGCCTGAGGGCGTGCGGGCCTTGAAGATGGAGGATCTCAAGGTCAAGTCCGTGCCTCGGCCGCGCTGCTGCGTGCCAAGCCGTGCGGATCGCTTGGCGCTCCTTCTCTACACCAGCGGCACGAGCGGCCGCCCCAAGGGCGTGATGCTCACCGAAGACAACCTCTGGGCCAACGTACGGCAGGTCCGGGACTGGGCGAGCTTCGGCAGCCATGATGTCGTTCTCGGCGTGCTGCCCCAGTTCCACAGCTTCGGCTTCACCGTGCTCACCATGATGCCGCTGGCCGTCGGTGCAAGGGCGGTCTACACCGCGCGCTTCATACCCAAGCGGATCGTCGACCTGGCCGTGCGCCATCGGCCCACGGCGCTCGTGGCGATCCCGAGCATGTACAACGCCCTGCGCTCGGTGAAGGATGCTCCGAGGGATGCGTTCTCCTCGCTGCGGTTCGCCGTGAGTGGCGGCGAGCCTCTGCCGCAGTCGGTCAGCGACGGCTTCCACCAGACGTTCGGCGTGCGCATCGCCGAGGGCTACGGGCTCACCGAGACAAGCCCAGTCGTGAGCTGGTGCCTTCCGCACGAGTATCGCTGGAAGAGCGTCGGTCGGCCGCTCGACGGCGTGCAGTTCCTGCTCGCTGATGCGGATGGCCATCCCGTGCCGCAGGGCCAGGACGGCGAAGTCAGGATCAAGGGCCCGAACGTGATGAGGGGCTACTTCAACCTGCCGGCGGAATCAGCCGCGGCGTTCGATGCAGCTGGTTGGTTCCGCACCGGCGACCAGGGGCGGCTCGATGAAGATGGGCACCTGTCCATCACCGGTCGCATCAAGGAGATGCTGATCATCGCCGGCGAGAATGTCTTCCCCCGCGAGATCGAGGAGGTCCTGAATCACGAGCCCTCGATCAAGGAAAGCGCCGTGATCGGGATGACGGATGGATCCCGCGGCGAGGTTCCGCTCGCCTTCCTCGAACTGCACGAGGGCGCTGCCTTCGATGAGCATGCGGTGCGTGCGTGGTGTCGCGAACGGCTGCCCGGCTACAAGGTCCCGCGCGAGTTCCGCGTGCTCGCGGCCATGCCTCGCAATCCAACCGGCAAGGTCATGCGGCGCGCGCTGTCGGCAGCAACGCCCGGGATCAACGCATCCGCGTGACGCTTGCGTTTGATTGGTGCATCACTGGCACGGGCCCCACGCGCTCAGGAGCACGCCGAGGTCAGCACCGTCGACGATTCCGTTGCCATTGATGTCGCCAGTGGCATCGACGCCCCAACCGCTGAGCAAGAGCCCCAGATCGGCGCCGTCGGTGGTGCCGTTGCTGTCGAGGTCGGCGGGACACGCACCTGGGCACGGTGGTGCACCCGGAACCGACAGCAGCACGCTCGCACGACCGAGATTGCCCTGTCGGCCAAGGACACGCACGAAGACCACCTCGTCGCAGGCAACATCGATCGAGAGTTCGGCGTTGGACTGCGGCGGGCAGAGCCCGGTGTCGCTGCAGGCGGCAGGCTGCAAGCCGGTGCAGCCCCCGCGATAGGCGACGAGCAACGTGTCGAACAGCGTGTTGTTCGAGCAGGTCGAGACGAGCACTGTGGTGGCTCGGTCCAGTGGTCCGATCGAGCACCAAACATCATTCCCGGCGATCGTGCCGGTGCCCACGCAGCCGGCAGGGAACGGCAGCCCGCTGGCCGTGGCGGCACCGGTTTCCACGAGCAGTGGCGTGCCAGGCACCAGCGGCGTGGCGCCGGTGCATGCATCATTCGATGGCGGTGCGATGCCACACGCCTGCACGGCGGCCGTCACGCACCCTGCATCCCACTCCTCGTCGCAGCAGTAGGGGTCGACGGCGCAGGTCGCAGCGCAGCAGGCTGCATCCGAGCAGCCCGGTGTCGCATGCGGGGAGAGGCAAGGTTCAGCCGAGTTGCACGGCAGCACACAGACCTGGTCGATCTCGACCCGGAGCGAGTACGGCCTGCCTGGGCATGGGTAGGTTTGAGGGGCCTGCTGCTGCGGGAAGGTGCCCGAAGTGCACACCACCCACCATTGGCCCGCGGCAATGCACGCCTGGTCGACTGCTTCAATGCAGCTTGAGACTTGCGCATGGACCGGCGCTTGGGCGATGGCGCAGCTTCCAGCCGGGACGAGCACCGCGAAGGTGCCCGCATTGCAGGTGAAGCCAAGAGTCACCCGTGCGAGGCCGTCGCCATCAGGATCCGGCACGTTGAGCGACCAGACGTCGACGTCGATCCTCGTGAGACCGCCGGCAGGCTCGTAGGTCAGCCAGCCACATGCCCTGCCCCCGGTGAGCGGCTGCGCCTGCGAGCCTGGCACCGGCGCGATGCATGCATCGTTGAGGTACTGGCCACATTGCTCGCTCTCCGTCACCGAGCCCTGCGGACAGGGGGGTTCGCACTGCGCAGAGCAGGCGGCAGCCGCATAGGCCACGCACAGCGAGTCCCACGCCTGCGTGCAGCAG
>SYIB01000265.1 GCA_005798965.1 Planctomycetia bacterium | reverse complement strand
GGGGCTCTCGATCCACGTCGTCGTTCGCGATCGCTGGCTCGCCGACACGCTGCCGCGCTTCGCGTGGCAGGCGATGCAGCACTACCGCACTGCGCTCGGTGCGCTGCCCGAGCCGCGCCGACCCATCGACACCTACATCTTCGGCAAGCGCTCGCAGTGGGAGCAGTACACCCGCGAGGCGCTCCGTGACAGTGCAGAGCTCTACCTGGGCATGGGGCGCGGCGGCTACACGATCGAGGGCCGCGCCGTGCTCTACGACATCGGGCCAGTCGACACCCTCTTCATCGTCGCGCACGAAGGCTGGCACCAGTACACGCAGTCGACTTTCGCCGAGCAGCTGCCGCCGTGGATGGAGGAAGGCCTGGCGACCTACATGGAAGGACATCGCATGCGCAATGAGCGCACGACGATCGAGTTCCTGCCATGGCGCAACCTCGAGCGTTTCAGCGAACTGCGCAGCGTCGTGCGCGAGGGTCGCATGGTCTCGCTCGGACAATTGGTTGGGGGGACGCCCCAGTCGTTCCTTGGTGATGGCCGAGACTCGCTGCTGAGCTACTACGCGCAGGTGTGGGCGCTCATGCACTTCCTCAACGAAGGCGAGGGCGGGCGCTACCGCGCGGCCTTCCGCCAGCTCATCGATGATGCGGCGAACGGCGGCATGGCCAGTCGCATGGGACTCGTGCGGCGCTCGCGCCTGATGCCCGGTCGGCTCGTCCTGAACCAGTACTTCAAGGTCGATGAGCGTGAACTCGATCGCCAGTACCAGGCCTTCGTCAAGCAGATCGTGGCGAGCGGCGCAGGCGATGCCATCTGGCTCGGTGAGAACCCGATCGAGTTCGCCGCGCGCAAGGCGGCAGCCAAGTCGGCGAGCCCACCGAAGTCCTGACGGGCGACGTCAGTCGTGCGGGGTGACCTCGATGCCGAAGGTGCGCAGCCAGAACGCGGTGCCTGCATCCTTGGCGACGGCACCCATGCGACCGAACCCCGAGTGTTCGAAGGGCGCACCGGTCGACTCGAAGGCCAGCAGCTCGATGCGCTCGGGATGGGCTGCCCGCGAGCGCACGGCTTCGAGGAATCGACGCTGACCGTCGATCGGCACCCACTCGTCGAGCTCCGAGTGGATGGCCAGCACGGGGATCTCGCGCCACGCTGCAAGGTGATCGATGGGATTCAGCGCCCGCACGAGATCCATCGGCCAGTGTGCACCCGCCACGCGTGCGTTCCAGTCCCCGGTCGTGCTCTCGAGCAACACGCCCATGAACGCGTGTGCCCTGCAGAGCCGGACCATCGACACCATGCCGCCGGCGCTCATGCCACCCAGCCCGATGCGGTCAGGATCGAAGCCATCGAGCTGCCGCACGCTGCCCACGATCGCATCGATCTCGGCCTCGGCGCGGCGCACCACGTCCAGCACGCGGCTCGGTGACTGCAGCAGGGGATCGATCCGCTCGCCGTGCCCGGGCAGGTCGATCGCCACGCAGCCGATGCCCGCGCGCAACCACCGCAGGTAGCGGCCGGGATCGAGTTCCTTGCTGACCGTGCGTCCGTGGAACCAGAGCACCCACGGCAGCGTGCGCAGCGGCGTCGATGCCCCCTCCTCGTGGTCGGGGTGCATGACCACCGCCGGCGCTCCGGCCAGGGGCATCCATCGCGCGTGCCTGCGCAGGCTCAGGGGGAAGCTGCCGCCGAGATCGACCATCAGCCGTTGGCCTGCGGGGCAAACAGCATCACCCACTGCTCGCTGCCGTAGTGGTGCACCTCGGGACCGGCGAGCCCTTCGATCGCCCACTCTGCAGCCACGGGTTGGTCCGGCGAGCGCACGACGAGGAAGGACTTCGGCTTCATCACCGGCACGCAGGCGGCGAGCTGCGCCTTCACGCGGGCCAGGCCGAGCTCTTCCCGCATCATCGTGAACGGGGGATCCATGAAGACGAGGTCGACGGGTGCGGGTGCACTGGCGATCGCCACCGGACCGAGGGCATCCGCCATCACGGGAATGGCGCGGCTGCCGCAACCGAGGGCGTGCACATTGCTTTGCAGGATCTGGAAAACATGTCGATCGCGCTCGACCATGACCACCCGCGCGGCACCGCGGCTCAACGCCTCCAGCCCCATCGTGCCCACGCCGGCGAAGAGGTCGAGGACATGGGCGTCTTCGAACCAGCCACGCAGCAGGTTGAAGATCGCTTCCTTGGTGCGGGCACCCATCGGTCGCGTCTGGTCCTTGCCGTGGGGCGTGGCGAGCACGCGGCTTCGGTACTCACCACCAATGATGCGCAGCATGCATCGAGGATAGCCGCGCCCGCGGATAGCATCGAGCGCATGACGACGAGCCTTCTTCCGGTCCTGCTCTCGATCGTGTGCGCCATGCCCCAGGATCCCGCCTCCAAGGCGCCAACCGACGCACCGTCAGCGCCGGCGACGAAGGAGTCGTCGCGCCGATCGCGCAAGGCGGAACCGGCGCCGGCACCCAGCGCGCCGCGTGCACCAGTCGAGGTGCCGAAGGACCTCTCGCCGATCATCGCCACCGCGGCCGAGCGGCTCGTGGCGATGCAGGAGGAGCCCGGCCAGTGGCCGTACGAGGGCGTCTACCGGGTCGGCGGCAAGATTCCGGTGGGCTACCGGATTGGCGGCACGGGCATCTGCGGTGAAGCGCTCCTGCGAGCGCCCGGCCATGCGGGCGACCCCGCGCGCGTCGCGGCCATCGGCAAGGCGATCGCGTTCGTGTGCGAGGGGATCAAGGAACCCTTGATGAGTCCCGACGACTATGACGGCGGCTACGACGTGCGTGGGTGGGGGATGTGCTACGGCGCGCGTTTTCTGCTGGCCGCGCAACGCACCGGCGCCGTCCCTGAGGCGATGAGGGACCAAGTGAAGGCCGCGACGGAGTGGTACCTCGCGGCACTGGCCAAGCTGGAGATCCCCAAGGTCGGCGGATGGACCTATTCACGCCAGCCGGGTCGCGAGACCCCGTGCCCGGCGAGCCCCTTCATGACGGCACCATGCTTGGAAACGTTCTTCGCGGCCAAGGCGCAGGGCCACGCGGTCGATGCAGCCATGATCGAGCGTGCCCTCAAGGCGCTCGCAGGCACGACGGCCACCGGCAGCGGATACGTGGACTACTCCGGCGGCAAGGGCGTGAAGGACAAAGCGGACCAGATCCCGGGTGCGGTCGGTCGAATGTGCGCTGCGGAGGTCGCCATGACGCTTGCGGGTCGCGGATCCCCTGAGGGACTCGAACGGGCGATCGAGGCGTTCTGCGCGCACTGGGATGCACTCGAGGTCCGGCGGGCCAAGACCGGCACCCACATCGCTCCCTACGGTGTGGCACCGTATTACTTTTACTACGCGCACTACTACGCAGCGCAGGCGATTGCCTTGCTGCCGGAAGACCGAAGGGCGCGGCACTGGACGGTGTTCAACGAGTTGCTGTTCCGCACGCGCTCGGCTGAGGGCACCTGGAACGATCGGGTCTTCCCGCGCAGCGCCAACTTCGGCACGGCCATGAGCATGATGACGCTCCTCATGCAGCAGCAGGGCGCCGCAGAGCCTGCGCGCTGGGGACCGACTGCGCCGGTGGGGTCCGAGTGATGGGCCAACGACCTCGCCAATCCCGGCCCAAAGCCCTTGGAGGAACCCCGATCGGGGCTACACTTCCCGATTCCACATCACCATCCGGTGATGGTTCGCACTCCGACGACAACTCGATGACCCAGATCCAGCCCGACCACGCGTCGACCCAGCCCGCCTCACGTCCTGCCCGCACCGGCCTTGCACCGGGCTGGACCATCGATGACAGCGCCGACGCCTACCAGATCAGACTCTGGGGCAAGGGCTTCTTCGACATCAACCCGTCTGGCAACGTGGTCGTGCGACCGGGGCGCACGCCCGGCGCCGAGATCGACCTCTTTGAGGTCGTGCAGGGCATGCGTGAGCGCGGCCTGAAGACCCCCGTGCTCATCCACTTCAGCGACCTGCTCGAGCGCCGCCTGCGTGACCTGCGCGAGGCGTTCGACGTGGCGATCTCCGAGAACGGCTTCAAGGGCAACTACTGCGGCGTCTACCCGATCAAGGTCAACCAGCAGCGTCGCATCGTCGAGGAAGTCCGAAAGTATGGCGTGCCGCTCGGCTTCGGCCTTGAGGTCGGCAGCAAGCCAGAGCTCCTCGCGGTCATGGGCATGACGGCCGACAGTCCCGAGCGCCTGATCATCTGCAACGGCTTCAAGGAAGACCGCTACATCGAGTTCGTCACGCTTGCCGCCAAGCTCGGCCGCAACATCATTCCGGTCATCGAAAACCTGACCGAGCTCCACCTGATCGTGTCGCACGCCCAGCGCTTGGGGGTGCGCCCGCAAATCGGCGTGCGCGTGAACCTGAGCACCCCGGGTGCCGGCCGATGGCGCCACTCGAGCGGCGCCAAGGCCAAGTTCGGCCTGTCGCTGACCGAG
>SYIB01000264.1 GCA_005798965.1 Planctomycetia bacterium | reverse complement strand
TCTCGTCAGCAGCCTGTCACGGCTGTACCCCAGTGCCGTGGTCGAGGATGTCGTGCAGGACCTCTTCCTGAAGTTGGCCCGCGTTGGCTTCGGCAATCCCGAGCAACTCACCGATCGCTACCTCTGGCGTGCGGCCAACCGTGCGGTCCGGCGCCGAATCAGGGTCGAGGAGCGCCGGTTGGTCCGGCTTGAGGCCCGCGCATCGACCGCGCGGTCGCTCCACGATGCCATCGAGCCCGATCACGCCTGCCTGTTGGAGTCTGACCTGCAGCGCGAGTCACTCGCGCAGGCCCTCGGCGGGGTTGATCCCCGCGAGCTCGAGGTGTTCCGCATGCTCATCTGCCAGGGCATGACCTACCGCGAGGCTGCCAGCGCACTGGGTGCCTCCGAGCACGAGGTCACGAACCTACGGGTCCGTGGATTGCGTCGCGTGAGGGAGCGCATGGCTGTGGCGGCCGGCTAGCAGCCACAGTGGTGGCGAGCGTGTGGCTGCCATGGAGCGAGCGCTGTCGGCGCTGCGTTGCCAAGGGCGCCTTGGCCGGAAGGTCCGCCCTAGACTCAACTCCCCATGCAGGACCCGATCGTCGGCATCGACTTAGGTACCACGAACTCGCTCGTGGCCTTTGCCGATGCGCGCGGCCCTCGTGTGCTCGGGCCGGGCACGGGTTTGGTGCCCAGCGTGATTCGGGTCGACGCATCCGGCGTGGTGGTCGGTGAACGCGCCAAGGCCGAACGGGCTCATCACGCTCACACGACCGCAGCGAGCGTGAAGCGGCTCATCGGTCGCTCCGCAGCTGAGGTCCGTGATGCCGGCGCACCGCATGGACTGCGCGTGGTTGATGGTCCGCGTGGGCTCGCGGCGGTTGGCCTTGCCGAGCGCACGCTCTTGCCGCAGGAACTCTCGGCGCACGTGCTGCGCGAACTGGCGCGGATGGCCTCGGCGGAACTCGGAGTTGCCGTTCGGCGCGCGGTAATCACCGTGCCGGCCTACTTCGACGACGGTCAGCGCCAGGCCACGCGCGATGCAGCCAGACTTGCGGGCCTGGATGCCGTGCGCATCGTGAACGAGCCGACAGCAGCGGCGCTCGCGTACGGCATCGGGCGCGGGCATCGTGCTGCGGAGACCGTCGCGGTCTTCGATCTTGGAGGAGGAACGTTTGACCTGAGCCTCCTGTCCGTGATTCCGGGCGAGGGTACGAGCCTGAACGGTGAGTTCCTTCAGGTGCTCGCGACCGCGGGTGACACGGCGCTGGGCGGAGACGATCTCGACGAAGCCATCGTCCGCGAGGCGCTGCCGCACTACGAGGCGTGGCTCGGTGCACCGGCAACGCCGCAGGGACTTGAGCTGCTTCGCGCCGCGGCGGAGCGAGCCAAGTGTGCGCTCTCCACCCACGAGCGTGCAACCGAGCGCATCGAGCACCAGCAGGGAGCATGGGACCTTGAGATCGATCGGCCGTTGCTTGCAACGCTGGCCGCGCCGCTCCTTGATCGCATGGCGGCCTGCTGCCGGCGCGCGCTGGCCGATGCCGGGTCGCCGAAGATCGATCGTGTCGTGCTCGTCGGTGGCAGCACGCGCGTACCGGCGGTTCGAGAGCTCGCGGGGCGCATGTTCGCTGTCGAGCCGTACACGGCGCTTGATCCTGACGTGGTGGTGGCACTCGGTGCAGCGCTGCAGGCGCAGGTGCTGGCCGGTGGCCGCACGGATCTCCTGCTCATGGATGTGGTGCCGCTGTCGCTGGGAATCGAGACCGCCGGCGGCGCGGTCGCCAAGATGATCGTGCGCAACAGCGCGATGCCGGCGCGCGCCACGGAGATGTTTTCGACCGGCGTCGATGGTCAGACCGCGGTGAAGCTGCATGTCGTGCAGGGCGAGCGTGAGCTCGTGAGGGATTGCCGCAGTCTGGCCACCTTCGAACTGCGGGGGCTTCCGCCGATGCCGGCAGGGATCCCTCAGGTGCAGGTCGAGTTCCTGGTCGATGCGAACGGTGTGCTCGCCGTGCATGCCGTCGAGCGCCGCAGCGGCCGGCGCGCGCAGGTGCAGGTGGTGCCGGCCTACGGACTCACCGCCGAGGAGGTCGACCGCATGGAAGCCGACTCGCTGGCCCATGCGCGTGAGGACATGCAGGCGCACCGCGTGATCGACCTCGTGGTGAACGCACGGCTCGACATCATTTGGATCGAGGATGCCCGCACGCGAGCAGGTGCGCTGCTCGATGCCGCGTACCTTGAGGAACTCGAAGGTCACCTGACACGGCTCAAGGGCTTCATCGTGCTTGCCGAGCGCTCGCCAGCGCAGGTCGACGCGGATGCGTTCCACCAGGCAAAGGACGCGCTTGACCGCGCGAGCATGCGCTTGCATGAGGCCGCGATCGTGCAGAGCCTGCAATCGATGGATCGCGATACGAAGGGAGCGGTGCAACCATGAAGGTGGCGGTGATCCTGCCGGCAGCCGGCAAGAGCGTTCGATTCGGGCTCGGCGACAAGCTTGGCCAGGACCTTGGTGGCCGGCCGGTCCTCCTGCGCAGTGTCGAGGCGTTCGCCAAGCGCGAGGACGTCGCCGCGGTCATCGTGGCGGCCCCCACCGACGGGGTCGATGAGTTCCGCGAGCGCTACGGCGTGCAGCTGGCGTTCCATGGCGTGAAGATCGTGGCCGGCGGCCTCGAGCGCTGGGAGAGCGTGCGCAACGCGCTGGCGGCCGTGCCTGCCGAGTGCACGCATGTGGCGGTGCACGATGCGGCGCGGCCGCTCGTGAACCAGGAGCTGATCGATCGGGTCTTCGCGGCTGCCGGCGTGGCCGGTGCGGCCATTCCCGGCGAGCCGGTGGCGGCCACGCTCAAGCGCGTCACGGACGAGACCTTCGATGCGAGTGCGGACGACGCGATCGTGGATTCGATCCTCGGCGGGGGCGACGGCGAGCCTGTGGGCGACGGCGTCAAGGGTCGCCGCGTGGTCGAAACCGTCTCGCGCGAGCGCATGATGGCGATCCAGACCCCGCAGGTCTTCGAGCGCTCGCTCTTCGAGCGTGCGTACGCGCAAGGTTCGCTCGACGGCGCCACCGACGACGCCTCGCTGGTCGAACGGCTGGGCGAAGCGGTCCTGGTCGTGGCTGGCGACCCTCGCAACATCAAGATCACGACGCAGGCAGACCTCGCACTCGCGAAGTTGATGCTGGGTGCACGGCTTCCCGGGGATCGCCCCATCTTCGGATTCTGAGGAGCACCCAGATGGGCTCACGGCAGCGGCTGGTCGGGCGGCTTGCCGCCGATCGTCAGTCGAGCACGGGTTGGCCGTGCCTTGGGCTTGGGCTTCCATGCCTTGGGCAGGAAGGGCTTCACCACGAACCATGCTCCCGTGAGCGCGATGGCCGTCACGAGCCAGAACTGCCAATCACCCACGGGAAAGCCCATCACGCCGCCACCAGCCGGTACGCGACCGCGCCGGCCACCCAGGCGAGTGAACTCATCCAGCCCAGCTGCAGCAGCGCCCAGCGCCAGCCGCCGGCTTCGCGTGCGGTCAGCACCAGCGTGGGCAAGCACTGCATCGCCAGCACGTAGAAGACCAAGAGTGCCGCGCAGGTCGCTGGCGCGAAGAGCGGCGAGCCGTCGTCACGCGTGGCCGCGCGCATCGACTCCATCGTGCCGGGGTCGGCGACGTCATCGCTGGACTGGACCTGGATCGCCACGGTGTTCACGAAAACCTCACGGGCGAGGAAGCTCGTCAGGACGGCCATGGTGAGCTGCCGATCCAGTCCCAGTGGCTCGAATGCGGGCTGTGCAAGATCGCCCACTTGGGCCGCGAAGCTGCCGCGGGCCTGAGTCTGTGCGTCCATCGCATCGGCAGCGGCGGAGAGTTCAGTCGCGCGGGCTTCATCGCCAGCAGCGATCGATGCCTCGGCCACCTGGCGCAAGGCCACTGATTCGCGCGACGGATCCGATTGTGGGAACGCGCTGAGCCACCACATCACCACGCTGATTGCCAGGATCACGGTGGCGGCGTTGCGCAGGAAGAGCTGCGATCGGTCGCGCGCGACATGGAACGCCGTGCGGAGGCTCGGGCGCCGGTACGGCGGGAGTTCCATGACCATCGCGCGACCATCGCCGGCGAGGATGGTGCGGCGAAGCAGCCACGCGGTGCCGAGGCCCGCAACGATGCCAAGCGCGTAGCAGCCGACGAAGGCCAGTCCGGCCTTCCATGGCTCGCCCGCAAAGAGCAGGCCGCACAGCAGCACGTACACGGGAATGCGCGCCGTGCAGCTCATGAACGGCGCGCAGAGGATCGTGGCGAGCCGGTCGCGCCGACCCGGGATGAGCCGTGTGCTCATGATGCCCGGCAGCGCACACGCGTGGCTTGAGAGGAGCGGGAGGAATGCCTGGCCCGGCAGGCCGAAGCGCCGCATGGTGCGATCGAGCGAGAGCGCGGCGCGCGCGAGGTATCCGGTGTCCTCGAGCAGGGCGAGCAGGAAGAAGAGCAGCGCGATCTGCGGCAGGAAGACGACCGTCGCGCCGATGCCGCCGACGATGCCATCGGCGACGAGGTCCGCCACGAGCCCCGCTGGAAGCACATCATGGACGAGCCCGGCGAGCCAGCCGAAGACCGCGTCGAGCGCATCCATCGGATAGCTCGCGAGCCAGAAGATCGATGTGAAGAGCAGGCCCATCGTCAGCGCGAAGGCCGCAAGACCGCCCACAGGATGGGTGAACGCGCGATCGAGTCGTTCCGTGAGCGGATCCGCCGCTGCGCGCGTGGTGCGGCCGCCTGCGCGCTCGAAGACGCCCGCGGCCCAATCCGCGCACGCCGCAGTACCGGGTTCCGCTGCGGGGCAGGGCACTGCAGGCATCGGCGGCGCCTGTCGCGTGGCGATGTCATGCGCGGTGGTCGCGAGCGTCGCCAGCCCGATGCCGGTCCGGCCGCTGGCCTCGACGACCGGCACGCCAAGATCACGCGCCAGCGACGAAGGATCGAGCACGAGCCCGGCGCTGCGTGCGGCGTCGGTCATCGTCAGGGCAACCACGCAGGGCAGGCCGCGCCGCAGCACCGTGCTGGCGAACTGCAGGTTGCGCACGAGGTTGGTGGCATCGAGCACGAGCACCACGGCATCGGGCACGGTCCCGAGTCGACCGTCGATGCACTCGGCGCAGAGCATGCTCTCGGGCAGGTCGAGCGCAAGCGAGTAGATGCCTGGCAGGTCGATCACCACAAGTGGCGCACCAGCGATCGTGCACTGACCGAGATGATGATCGACGGTGCTGCCCGGGAAGTTGGCTGTGCGCGCGCGAGCGCCGCAGAGCGCATTGAAGAGCGTGGTCTTGCCAGTGTTGGGATTGCCAACGAGGGCGATGGTCGCGAGCTCGGGTGCGATCATGACTCGTCGTCGATCGGCGTGACCATGATGCGCGCGGCGACCTGCTCGTCGATCCCCAGCCGCGTGGTGTCGACCTGCACGATGCAGGCGTGGCCGCGCCGGCAGAGCCGGACTT
>SYIB01000263.1 GCA_005798965.1 Planctomycetia bacterium | reverse complement strand
TCGTGAAGTAGTCCACGCCCTGACGGGCTTGGTGCCGAAGCGTGTCGAGCACGATCGCGTCGTCCAGATCCTCGATCTTCCGGCCGATGATCATGCTGTAGATCGGCACGGTCCCGATCGGCACGGTGGCGTTGCGGCAGATCGCATCGCGGCACTCGTCGAGGTTGCCGCCCGTCGACAGGTCCATGACCGTGTCCGCGCCCCAACGCTCGGCCCACTGCAGCTTCTCGACCTCTTCATGCGTGCCGCTCGACACCGGGCTCGCGCCCATGTTCGCGTTGATCTTGGTCTTGCTCGCGCGGCCGATCGCCATGGGATCGAGCTTGTGCGCCAGGTGCACCGTGTTCGCAGGGATCACCATGCGGCCTGCGGCGATCTCATCGCGCACCTCGGTCGCGGTCAGGTGCCCTTCGCGCTCGGCCACGCGCGCCATCTGCGGGGTCACGATGCCCAGTCGGGCCGACTCGAGCTGCGTGATGGGCGCGAAGCCCTTCGGGTGAATCACGCGCAGCCACTGGCGGCGCGCGGTCTGGAACTCGACGACCGCGTGGCCATCGCCGCAGCAGTTCACGCAGGCCGGCCCGGCAGGAGCCTGCGCCAGCATGACGACCGACCATCCATCAGGGAGGAAGTCCCACGCGGTCTTGCCGCTCGGGCCGGGCATGCCCGGCGTGTCGGGGCTGCTGAAGGACAGCGGTCCGCCAATGTCCGGGGCGTTGGCGAAGCAGCCGGGATTCGTCCCTTGGGCCTGCGTCGACGGGTTTTGGGCTCCGTTCAGGGGCAGTCCGGGGCGGGTCAGGTCGGTGGTGGCAGCGGTGATCATGGGCGGAACCTCGGTCGACGGAGCCCCGCTGAAGACGCCCAAGCGCCCTGTCGCATTCCTACGCCGGCATGATCCGGATCAGGTTCAGCGGGTGCTTCTCAGTCCCGAAGGACGCCCCGAGCGACCAACAGAGCATAGGCGAGACCGCTAGCATCGCTGATCAGGTCTTCTCAAAGGAGCGCACATGGGCATCGAACGAACGATGTCCGGGGGTCTCCGGGGGCAATCAGGAATTTGCGAGGCAGCCTCGTGCTGACCCGAACGCTGTTCAATGAAGGCAACCTGCCGGATCTGGAGCCCGCCGACCGTGAGTTGATTGACCGCCTCGTGATTGAGCCACGTGCGCCGGGCCGCGAACTCGCCAAGGCACTCAACTGCTCCGAAGCGAACATCAGCCGTCGCCTGAATCGGCTCGTCGCTGAACACGCGGTTCGCATCCGCGCCTTCATGTCGCTCGACCACGCAGGGCTTTCGGCCAGCGCAATCATGATCGTGCCCAGCCCCGATCCCGCGGCGCTCGGCGAGCGCCTTGCAGCACACGAGTGGATTCACTTCATCGCCACGACAGGACCGATCGATGGACCCGCCGATGCGCTGGTGCTGCACGGCTCGACCACCAACGGCAGGGCCTTGCGCTCACTGCTCGACCGCGACCTGTGCACCGATCCCGGCGTCACGTTGGTGGATTCGCGGATGGTCCTGGACATCTTCGGCAGGCAGGAGACAGCGGATGCCCAGCGTCACCACTGGCGCGGAGGGCGGCCGCTTGACCGGGTGAACCGCGCGATCATCCGAGAGCTGCAGCGCGATGGCCGCGCCACGTTCGCCACGCTCGGTGAGTTGGCCGGCATCTCGTCGACGGCAACCGCCGAGCGGTTCCGTCACCTCATCGACGATCAAATGATCAGGATCTTGGCATTCCCCGAGCCGTCGCGCATCGGGCTGCGCGCCACAGGCCGGCTGTTCGTGCGTTCGCGCATCACCACCGGCCAAGCACTTGAAGCCGTCACAGCCTTGGCCAACCCCAACTCCATCGCGATGGTGTCAGGCCCGAATCCGATCATGATGGAGTGCAGCGCTGCCGATGGCCAAGCCTTGCGGGCGGTCGCCGACCGCGTGGCTGCGCTCCACGGCATCACGGACGTCGAGCTGCGCCCCTACCACGCGATCCTCAAGGAATCGTTCGTCTGGTGCGGTGCCGACGAGGATTGACCGCACGCGGCTAGCCTGTCCGGCATGCATGCTGCCACCCTGAGCGACATCCAGGCCGCCCTGGGGCGCATCGCGCCATACGTGCACCGCACGCCGGTCATGACCTGCCGCACGATGGATGACCTCGCTGGCCGCCCCCTGCACTTCAAGTGCGAATCGATGCAGCGCACGGGTTCGTTCAAGCTCCGCGGCGCCACGAATGCCGTGCTCCGACTGCCTGATGATGAAGCCGCACACGGCGTCGTCACGCACTCGAGCGGCAACCACGGCCAAGCGCTGGCGCTCGCGGCACGACTTCGCGGTCTTCCCTGCACCGTCGTGATGCCCCATGACTCGGCGCGCGTGAAGAAGGACGCCGTCCGATCGCACGGCGCCAGGATCGTCGAGTGCGAGCCCACCGCCACCGCACGTGCCGCGGCCGCCGAGCGTGTGGTCGCCGACACGGGCGCCACGCTGATTCCGCCCTTCGACCATCCGCACATCATCGCGGGCCAAGGCACGGTCGGCCTTGAACTGCTTGAGCAGTGCCCGCAGCTCGATGCGGTCATCGTGCCCATCGGTGGCGGCGGATTGATCAGCGGCATCGCCATCGCGATGAAGGCGCTGCGTCCTGACCTGCGCGTGATTGCCGCAGAACCGCTCAACGCCGGCGACGCCGTGATCGCCAAGCGAACGGGCCGCATCGAGCCCGTGCCGCCCACGCGAACGATCGCCGACGGGCTGCGCACGCCGCTGGGGCAGCTGACGCTGCCGGTCGTGCGTGATCTGGTCGATGAAGTCATCACCGTGACCGAGGACGAGATCATTGCCGCCATGCGGCTGGTCTGGGAACGCATGAAGATCGTGATCGAGCCCAGCAGCGCGGTGGGCGTGGCGGTCGCGGTGCAGGAGTCGTTCCGCGCGCGAGAGCCCGTTCCCACGGGCGTGGTGCTCTGCGGCGGCAACGTCGATCTTGACGCGCTGCCGTGGGTGCGCGGCGGCTGAGCCCACCGCTGCGGCGCGCGGATCCTCTCGATCACGCACGTCCCGCCGACGCATCGCCGGGTCCCTCAGCGTCGCCGGCTCCTCAGCGCGCGTTCGCGATCAGTTCGTCCAGTCGAGCCAGCCGGCGGCGATGCTGCTCGCGTGCTGGTTCAAGGATTCCCAGCGCCACCACATGCACGCGTGCCGCCGCCAGGTTCCTCGCCTCGAGCTGCGTGGCCGCAGCGAGTTCCCGAAGCGAAGGATCGAATGGATTGATGCGCACGGCGCGCTCGATGTGGACGCTGGCACGCGCGCCGTCACCGGCGGCACGGGCGATGCGTGCGAGCTCGACCGCGTAGGAGTTCTCGCGGTCGGTCACGGCATCGAGCCGCTCCAGGTGCGGCGCTGCATCGGCGTCATGGCCTGCGATGAGCGCGACTTCGGCGAGCTTTCGGTGCGGGAAGGGATCGACCGGGCGGGCACGGGCGTAGCGCTCCAGGAGCGCGATCACCTCGGGCGCATCGCCCTCACCACGCTCGGTGCGCCGGCGCACGGCCAGTTCGAGCAGGTCGGGATGATCAGGATGCGTGCGCAGCAGGAGCTCGAGTTCCTTGTCGCTCACGGGCTCCACACGGTCCTTGCCGAGGAGCGCATCCGCGGGCGGCTCGGGCGCGAGCCCCCACGCCTTGACCTGTGCGCGTGCCCAGGGCGTGAAGCGCTGCAGGAACTCCTCCTTCGACACCTCGAGCACCTGGGCGAGCACCTGCGACTCGGTGGCACCCTCGGCATAGCGCTCCAGCATGCCGCGCAGGGCCTTGTCGCCCCAAGTCTCTCGGATGAACTCGACCCACCAATGGCCCTGGGCATACGCCTGGGCCCGGTCGGTCGGCTTCGCCGGCCGCACAAACGCCAGCAGGATCGAATCGAAATCGAAGAGCGTGCCGCCCTCGACCGCGGCAGCCAGCATCTGGCAATCCTTGTAGTCACGACGCTTGTGCTGCAGGTCGACGGCGATCGCCTCGGTCATCCAGTGCGGGATGCGATTGCGGGTCTGCGAGAGCGTGACCGTGTGCACATACTCGTGGCGGACCACGTCGAGCCAGTCGAAGAGCCCGAGGTGCTTCTTGCGGCTGCCCTCGCGAGGGACTTCCATTGCGATCACCGGGCCCGTGCACGCCGCGATCGTGTGGATCGCGGGCAGGCCGGTGAGCCGCACCCCGAACCACTCGTGGTCGGGCATGAGTTCGATGCGCGTGCGCCGCGACGGTGCGTGGCCGAGTCGCGCACAGATCTCCTCGTGCATGGCATCGAGCTGCGCGAGCATGCCATCGGCCATCGCATCATCGATGCCCGGCTGCGAACGAAGCGTGAAGTGGCGGCCTTCGCGCACGGGCCACGGCGCCATGTCCTCGAGCAGTCGAAGGCTCAGCGTGGCCCCGACGTTGAAGGGATCGCGCTCGACGGCCGCCCGCAGCGCCTCGACCGCGCGCACATCCTCGCCCGACTGCATGTCCATGAGGCCAAGTTCCATCGGGGGCTCGCTCCACTCAGGCGCACGGTCCCACGCGCGGCGCAGCAGGACCGCTGCGTCCTCGTACTGGCGTCGCCGCGAGAGCATGCGTCCCACCTCGAGCGGTGCGTGCGGGCTGCCCGGCGCGGCACGATCGGCATCGGCCAGAGCCTGCTCCATCGCCTCGGGGCGGAAGCGCACCGCATGCATGGCGGCCAGGTACGCAAGGGCATCGGGCTGCGTGGGGGCCAATGCGAGCACCTGGCGCAGCATCGGTTCGGCGCCATCCGCATCGTCCTGCATCAGCGCCGTACGCGCGCGCAGGAGCGCAGCCGCAGCACACGCCGGCGAGAAGGCATCGATGCCGTCGGCGATCGCAAGCGCATCGGCTTGCTCGAGCGCACCCGCGCTGAGTTCACCCCGCATGCTCCAAGCCTCGGCCAGGCGCGGGTGCTGCGCAAGCGCATCGGCGAGCGCCTTCCACGCATCGGCTCGGTTGTGGCGCGCAGCGAGGATGCGTGCCTCGAAGAGCATCGCTTCCCAGTCGGTCCGGTCGAGCGCCCGTGCAGCGCCCAGCGCCTCGATGACCGACTCATAGAGCTGCGGTGCCACGCGACCGGTCATCGACCAGGCCTCGAGCGCCTCTGCCTTGGCGAGCACCAGTTCGCGCTGCCCCTGCGTGCGCACGACCGCGGGCATCGGCTCGGCCATGAGCGGCTCGAGCGCAGCGCGTGATTCAGCGAGCTTGCCGGCACCAGCGAGCGCGAGCCCCTTGAGCGCCGTCGCGCGCGGCGATGCATCGTCGACGAGCGCAGCGATCGCACGGTCCCATGCGCCTTGCTGCACCAGCGCGCGGGCACGGATGACCGCGGGTACCGATGGATCGGCCAGTGCCGGCTCGTTCCAGCGCCACGCCCACACGGCCGCCTCAGCCGCACGCAGCGGCGTGTCGAGATCGCCCT
>SYIB01000262.1 GCA_005798965.1 Planctomycetia bacterium | reverse complement strand
GAGCACGCTCACGGTCGTGGGCGAGACCGATTGCGCCAGAGCTGGCTCGAAGGTGAAGCCACCCTTTAGCACGGCATCGCCCGCAGCGGTGGTCACGGTGACGGCAGCCGGTCCCGCAAGGCCCTGCGGCGTGGTGACACGAATCGTCGATGACGTCAAGACCTCGAATGTTGCAGCTGGAACGCCCGCGAACCGCACCGACGTGGTCGACAGGAATCGCTCTCCGTACAGGTACACCGTGGTGCCGCCGAGGTACGAGCCCGATGCGGGCTCGACCGAACCCAACCCCGCCGGGCACGGGCCCCAGTTCGACAGAACGATCGCTACATCGGCTCCGTTGACCTGCCCATCATCGTTCAGATCGGCAGCACACTCGCCACACGATCCCCAGAGCGAAAGGACCTGCGCCAGATCCGCACCGTTGACGGCGTCATCGGCCATCTCGATCACGTTGCCGGGACATTGCGACCAAGCAGGCTGCGCGAGCGCCGCACTCAACACGATGGTCCAGCGATAGATCGATGCCATGGTCGAGTGCTCCTGACGGCTGCGTGCCCGTCGAACGACCACACTACCTTATGGGCGGTGCAGATCCATGCAACCCGTACACTTCCACGCCATGCGGACCACCACCATCATCCTGCTCCTCCTCACTGCCTCGACCTCGCTCCCACTTGCAGCCTGCGGCGGCAAGCAGCCAAAGACCATCGAGGGTACCGAGCCCATCCTGCCTCAGCGCCGTCTGCTGTGCCGCATCCGCGAAGCCATCACTGGCGACGGCACCGAGGACGTGAAGCTCGAGAAGAACACCTCGATCGCCGTCAAAGTTGGCGGTCAGGTGCGCCTTGAGCTCGAGGCCGCCTCGGGTACCGGCTTCGAGTGGCGACTCACCGGCTGGCGTGTGGGCAACGTTTCGGCCACGGCCGGTGCCACGCCGACGTTCATCACCGCCGACTTCGACTGGACCACGGGTATCGGCAAGGTCGAACCTGTGAAGCCCGGCACGCCTGGCGGACCCAACTGCTGGATCTTCGAGATCACCGGCAAGCAGGCAGGAGCAGTCACACTCGACTTCGCGCTCGCTCGCTCGTGGGAGAAGGGTCAGGCGCCCGCCGACCAGCGCAGCGTGACCATCGTGGTCGAGTGAACCACTCGGCATCGCGCCGCCCAGATGCAATCTGGCCCCAACGACAGCGCCGTCGCCCGAAAAGGACGACGGCGCTTGTCATGTCGATGCGATTGCCCCTCAGCGACGGCCGCCGCCACCGTGGAAGCCACCACCTCCGTGGTAGCCGCCGCCCCCGCGGTTGTAGCTCTCGCCACGGTTCTGCTGGTATGACGAGTGGAAACCCGTCGAGTAGCCGCGCGGCATGCCGGCAGCGTACGAGTTCATGCGCGCAGTCGAGGCATCGTTCTGCGCCGACACACGGCGCGTGGAGTTGGACTCCCAGCCGGTGCCGCCCCACGAGTAAGGATTGCCGCGGCTGAAGTTGGTGTTGCGGTCTTCCGCACCGAGTCCATCACGCACGCCGGTCGTGGCTGCGGCTGCGCGGTGCCATCCGCTTGGATCCTCGTTGCGTGCGGCGGCATCTGCGCGCTGCCAGCCGTTCGCGCCGCGCCATGCATCGTCACCTGAGCGTGCACGCTCGTTCTGGTAGAGGCGATGGTCGTTCTGCCAGTTGTTCCAGTGGTTGTTGTTCCAGTACGGGTGCCAGTTGTTCCACCAGTTGTTCCAGTGGTTCCAGCCCCACCAGCTGTTGCCCCAGCCCCAGCCCCAGCCGCAGCACCAGCCCGGGCACCAGCCCCAGCCGTACCAGCCGTCATCGAGGTAATCGGGATAGACGGCAGGCGGATAGACCACATAGTCCGCGTCCTGCACCATCGGCGCGTAGCTGCCACTCTGCGGGTCGTATTGGTTTGACGTGCCGTAGGTCTGAGGCGCCGGGTCGTACGTCGTGTCGCCGTCGTTCGCGGCCGAGTATGAGTAGCCCGTACCAAACACCGTGGTGCCGTCATGCAGATAGGTGCCCAAGTAGCCGGCGGTGAATCCGAACGTCACGCTGGCCAGCGAGCCATCACCTGCATGCGTGCTGCCGAAGATCTCGACATAGGTCGCCGAATAGTCAGGATTCGACGGCGGAACCTGGTAGATCCGCTCAGGCACCGAATCGGTGATGGCCCACGACCCGCTTGCGGACTGGCCCTTGAACCACATGCCGTCGGCGCAGCACCAGAAGACGTCACCGAGCTTGAAGGTGGGCTGCGAGGCGTTGGTTCCGTACGACAGGCCATCGACGCCATCCACATTCGACCAGGCCGGCTCGCCGCGCCACGACATCTGGCACGGAGTGTCGGCCTTCACCGTCACGGTCTGGATCTCACGTGCGGCGACGGTCGACTCGTACGCCTCGACCGTGCCGGGCACGCTGGCGCGTGCAGCAGCCAGGCGAGCGGTCTTCGGCAACGACCGGAACGATGAGGGCAGCTGCGTCGGGGCGACGTAGGACCACGGTCCCTTGAGATCGGTGGCCGTGAACCAACGACCCGAGATCAGGGTCCACCATGCCGCGGGAGTCGTGGTCTTGAGCACGATCGTGTTGGCGTTGGTGATCTCCGACAGGCCATCAGCAACCTGCTTCAAGGTCGGCCTTCCAATGGTCGACACCAGCGCGCTGGGCTTGGTGGTCACGATCACCTTGCTGGGCAGAACGGGCTTCATTCCCGAGGCAACGTCGGGGGCCTTCACGGGGTTGCCGTCGGCCAGCGGCTTGGGCGTGCCGAGCGAAGCCACGACATCGGCCGGCGGAGCGCTGCTCGCGGCGTACTGGCCAGTCATGGTCGGGGCCGACATCCACTGGGTGTCGCCCATACGGACGAACCAGCGGCCGTCGGTCGATTGCAGCAGCACAAAGGGCGTGTTGACGACTTTCTTCCACGACCCGCACGCGGCGAACACCGGCGAACCATCGACCGGCACGAGCACCGTGGGCACCTCGGTGAAGTGCACATCAGGCGCATCGTGCTTCAGGCCCGGCGTACCGCTCGAGCGGGCGTTGTCGAGCTTCAGGTCCTGCACCATGGTGGTGCGATCGATCGTGAACGCGGCACCACTGAGGGATCCCTGCAAGGCTGAACGCGCAGACCAATCTTCCTTGTTGTCGATCGTCATCCGCATGATGTGCAGATCGTGGATCTCGACCTCGCCCGCGATGTCGGCCGGCGATGTCTCGCCGCGCAGCCACATGATGCCGCGCTTGAGCGAGTCACCTTGCTTCACCGTCATGGCTGCGCTGAGGGTCGCGATCCGTCCGTCGTAGCCATCGAACTGCGGCTGGTAGACCGTGAAGGTCCGGTCGCCGACGGTGTTGGACTGCGGCCACTCGCTCTGTTGAGCGGACGGCTGCGAGCTGGCAGTCTGCTGCTGGGGCTGCTGGAGCGTGGCGAAGAGGACGGGCGCGGGGAGCGAAGCGAAGCTGAGTGCGGCTGCGATGCAGGTGATCAGGTGCATGCCAGATGTTGTACCACCCAACCACGTGGGGGACGCGCGGCGCCAGTCAGTCGGCGGATCGCTCGTAGATGCCTCCGCATTCGGGGCATCGGTCGGATGATGGCTCGCGAAGATGACCACAGGATCCGCATGCCCCCCGCCGCCACGCTCGTCGCTGGCCGCGCGTGAAGAGCAGCACGGCACCCGGTCCGCAGAGCAGGATCATCGAGGCGAAACCCACGCAGAGTGACCAGAACGAGAAGAGGCTGCACCAGCAGCTCTCCTTGCGGCGCACGATCACGTAGAGCGGGACCCCGAGCACGATCTGCAGCGCGCTGCCGCGGAAGGCTGCCCGCACGAGACGACTCACGAGATCCGGGTTCGACTCGGATCCAGCCCGCCAGAGCACCGTCGACCAGACCACAGAACTGAGCAGCCAGGTCATCACGAGCGCCACGACCATCAGGTCCGGGTCATCGGGTGAACCCCGGACAAGCACCACGAGGGCTTCGATCGCGGCGAAGCCGATCGACGTGACCAAGGCGCCCGCAAGGATGGCCGCAGCGACAACGGACTGGCGCATGGACCTGCCCTCTCGCGCACTACGGAACGGCGGCACCGCCGGCGCAGCCAGCATGAGCTGCAGGGTTGCGGCGAACATGGCAATCGCCAAGAGGATCAGGTGTTCGTTGGTGTAAAAGCCTTCAGAGAACACGACTGCACCGGTGTAGTCCTTCACCGTGACGTTGAACTGGCCTGAGTCGAACCACTCTGAGACACCCACCAGCACGAGTACGACCAGTGGCGTCAGCAGCCACCAGGCAACGAACGACCCGAGCCAGAGCAGCCCAAGTGCCCGCGATTGCGTCATGGCACCGTCACCGGCGGCCGAACCACATCGCCACGCCCAGGCACCCGCGGCTTGGGTGCCTCGCGCGGAGGCACCTGCGCGGCCAGCACCTCGGCCATCACCTCCGCGAAGACGCGCGCTTTCGCCGCGATGCGCTCATGCGGCGTCAGGCTGCCGAACTCCACGGTGATGCCCGGGGCCTTGATCGACTCCGCGGCCCAGCGCTTGAACGTCCATTGGTCAAGGTTGTGCGAGGCCGTTGACTCGAGCTTCTCCCGAGGGAAGCGGGCCTGCACGCCATCGAGCCAGGCCTGCACGAATCCCGAAGGCTCGACCGCACTGCCGGGCGCCGGTGTGTAGAGCACATCGCGATCGGTGGCATGGAAATCCAGCAGCAGGTGGATGCGCGCCCCGGGCTCCTT
>SYIB01000261.1 GCA_005798965.1 Planctomycetia bacterium | reverse complement strand
CCATCGATCCCGTCGAAGAACATGCCGAGGAAAATCAGCGTGCCGGCCACCGTCAGCGTGTTCCAGCCGAAGATCGTGGTGGGCTCGATCGGCTTGGCAACGTAGTGGATGGCTGCGACGCCACACATCAGGTTGCCCAGGGTCAGCAGGGTCGGCAGTGCCCGAACGGCCGACGCGCGCTCCGAGCTCCGCTGGCGCCGAAGCCGAAGTCGACGCGTTGAGCGTGGGGGCTTGGCGCTGGCGCGCTCGGAATCGATGGGATTTGGCTCGTTCACGGTGTGCTCGGTGCCGACGAGCCGGATGCTACGGGCGCGGCCTCGGGAAAGAGTTGCGGTGGCAGGCTCGGTACCAGAAGCAGGAGCGTTCTGCGCGGAAGGGCCTGCGGTGCGCTCTCCGCTGCAGCGAGGTCGGGCGCGAACAGCACTTCGCCGATCGACAGCGGCAAGTCGGTGGCGGGGCCGTTGCCGCCTACGGCCGACGGTGCGCACGAGGTGACGACATCGATGAACCCGCGGCGGAGCGTCCACGATGCGCCTGCGCGGCGGAACTCGCGCACGGCGTCGTCGGCGGACTCGACCGTCAGACCCAAGGGCACCGCTCCACGGCGCTCGGGTGCTTCCGCGGGCGTGAACTCCACATGCACCACCGCACCGTCGTGCGTGGGGATCGCCCAGCCGCGCACGAGCAGCCGAACATCACGCGCATCGAGCTGCGTGATGCCGCCGTCGACCAGTACGCGCTTGACGGATGCCGTCTCAGCCACGCAATCACGCCAGCCGATGGCCTGCTCATGCCAGGTCCGGACATCGCTGTAGGAGCCGCCCAGGATGTCGACGGCATGCTGCACTTCATCGATCGGGATGCGCACCACGACGAGCCCGCTGCGTGCGAGCCGCTCATGGTCGATGGGCGGCAGATCGGGACAGGGCTCCATCGTCGCCAGCGTCTGGTCGAGCACGAAGCCTTCCTCGGGCACGGTCCAGCGCATCGTGAGCAGGCCCGGGCGCTGGATGCCGTCGAGCGGGGCGGCGACGGGTGCGGGCGCACCCGAACCGAACTCGGGGCGATCGGTCGGAGCGGTCGTGCCGCTGGCGCAGGCTCCCGTGAGCATCGCGATCGCAGCGAGCCGTCGCATCATGCCACTGGCTCCAACGGGACGTCGTTGATGCGGTCGATCAGGCGTCGCAGCATGCCGAAATCGCGGCGCGTGTGATGGAAGACCAGTCTGGTGAGGTGCGCGTGCTCGCCCCGTTCCTCGCTCAGGGCTTCGCGCTGCTCCACGGTGCCGCTGGCGAAGAGCGGGCGGAACTCGGATGCGATTCGCTGGAGATCGGCCGAGGGCAAGGGCGCATGGAGCCGGATCACCAGATTGTCGCGCACGTAGCGGCTCGAGTGGTAACGCCGGTAGAAGCGCAGCACCTCATCCACCGCCTCCTGCGGCGTCTGCACGATGCGGAAGAGCGCCATGTCCTCGGGGCTGATCCAGCCGTTGCGCAGCAGTTCATCGCGCACGAACTCCTGCCAGTCGTGCCAGTAGCCACGGCTCGTGCCGTCGACGTCGAGGCCTTCGACGAGCACGATCGGCATGATGTGGCTGCGACCGGTCTGGACGAGCGTCAGCGTCTCGAAGAGTTCGTCGTGGGTTCCGAAGCCGCCCGGGAAGACCGCGACCGCATCCGACTGCGAGAGGAACATCAGCTTGCGCGTGAAGAAGTAGCGGAACTCGATGAGCTTGTCATCGCCCTCGATGATGTCGTTGGGCCGGCTCTCAAAGGGCAGCCGGATCCCGAGGCCGAAGCTCGCTTCGCGGCTGGGCCCTTCGTGCCCGGCCTTCATGATGCCGTCGCCAGCACCCGTGATCGCCATCCAGCCGTGGCTGGCCATGATCCGGCCGAAGTCGCGCGCAGCCGAATAGTCGGGATGGTGTGATGGCGTGCGCGCGCTGCCGAAGATGCTCACCTTGCGCACGCCGCGGTACTGATTGAAGAGCCGGTACGTCCGGCGCATCTCGTCGAGCGCCGTGCGTACAAGCCGAAGCTGGCCGAGATCGCCACCGTCCACGAGCAATCCCGCGATGGACTCCACGGCTTCCTCCACGGCTCGCCATCGCGGATTGTCCTTGCCCGATGCTTCGAGGGCCCGCTGGAGTGCGGTGGTGGGATCCGGTTGCTTTCGGGGGCGCTTCATGGTTCGTCAACCGCACCCACGCTGGGCTGGTCGGGCTCCGCAGCCGGTGGTGGTGGGGGTGGCTCGACCAACGGTTCCAGCGAGGGCTGTGGATCGGAGAGCGTACCCGTCACGCGAATGCGAAGGAATGCATCGCCGAGGGCGCCGAGCACTTGCCCAAGCACGGGCAGACCGCTGCGGCTGCTCAGGCGCAGATCGAGCGCGGAGGTCGACACATTGACGGTGCCCGAGCCCTCCAGCGAGAGCGAATCGCCCGACACGCCCAGCCCGGTGACGGTGGCGACATCGCCATCGAGCGCGAACTCGCCCTTCGCCCGTTCCAGTCGATCGAAGCCCGGCAGCGACAGTTGCGCCAGCTGCAGCAGCCCCAAGCCGATGGAACCATCACCGAGCGTGAGTCCCGACGCGCTGAAGGAGCCCTTGCCGGTCCTGCCGCCGGCCGTGCCGTTGAGTTCGATTCGTGCGTCGATGATGCCCGGTCGCGAGCCCGGCAGGTCGCCACCGATCGCCCACACGCTGCCGCGATCGAGCGTGGCATCGAGTCGCCACGATCCATCAGGGTGGGCCCAACCGCTTCCTGACGCGCTCCCGTCTCCCACGCCGATCCCCAATCGGCTGAGTTCGATGCGCTCCGCACCCGCGGGCCGCACGAGCGACAAGGTGCCGTTGGTGAGTGGCCGGCCGATCGCCGTGATGATCGGCGCACTAGCGTCAACATGGATCGCGACCCCCGCCGGCATCGACTCCACCAGCACGGTCGCCGTGCCGGTCGCACCTTCGATCGGCACCATGCCGGTGAACGAGGCATCCTGCATGAGTGCGGTGCCGCGAACGATCAGGCTCGGCTGGAACGGCGACGGCCGCGAGATCACTTCGAGGTCGGCCAGGCCCAGATCGCTCCAGTGCGCATCGGCCGATCGCAGCACACTGGACGCTGCGGCACCGAAGACCGACTCGAGCCCGGGGTACCACGCGCCCAGGTTGGCCCGGCAACTGGCCTGCGCGACAAGGTCGGCAGAGCGTGGATCGATGACGGCATGCACGCGGATCAGGCCACCGGGTACGCGAGCCTGGTCGAGATCCACGGCGATTCGCTCGTTCGCGTAGCGGATCGAGCTGCCTTGATCGAAGGCCACCGGCACGGCACGATCGCCGCTGCCAACGACACCGACATCAGGATGCGCGAAAGCCTCGATCGAAAGGTGCGCCAGCGGGCCGTGCACGTGCGCGGCGAGGTCGCAGCGTGCATCGAGTCCGCATTCGGCGAGGACGCCCAGTGCCTCGGGTGCGACCAGTGACAGAGCCTGACGAACCGCGGGTGCGCTTGACCACAGGCCCTCGGCCGCGATCGAGGCATCGATCGTGTCGTTCGCCCACGACAGGTCCACGCACGAGGTTGACCACCCCTCGTCGCTGTGCCCCCGAAGTCCGGTGCAGGTCAGCGCGCCGCCGTCCCAGACCGCGAGACCGTCCATGCCCGTGAAGGTGGTGCGCGCACCGTCAGCCATGATGCTTGCCTCGACCGGCCGAGCCCACGCGGCCATCGACGGGGTCGCCACGGCACCAGTGATCGCAAGCCCGCCATCGATGCGCACGACCGGCAGCAGCCGATCCCACCAGGTTCTGGCGCCTTCTCGGACAGCCGGGTCGAGCGACTCGAGCAGCCATGGTTCAAGCTCGAGGCCAAAGCACTGTGCCTTCAGATCGAGCGCTCCATCAAAGCCCACGCTCCCATGGAGCAGGCAGCGGGCCTCGCCGCGACGGGCCTCGATGCCGAGGAACCTCAGGCCATCGTGACTTCCTTCAAGCGCGCCCGTCACACGATCGAGCGCGAAGCCGCGTGGCCACGGAATCACCTCGACGCCGCTGCCGGCAGACGGTTCGATGGTGCAATCGTGCAGACGGACGGTGAAACGGAAATCGACCTCGCGCGTGGGTGCCGTGGCCGGCGTGACGCGACCATCGATCGAGACCTTGCCCGCCGCGCCAAGCTGCCCGAGCACGCGCGCTGCGACGCTGCGTTCACTCCGCGGCCAGTCGATCGGGCGCGCACCGTCCTCGTGCGGGAGGCAGGCGAGCATCAGCGGCGTGATCGGCAGGTCCGTGCAGATGATGCGCAGATCAGGCCGCAGCGGCACGCCCTGGCCGGGTGGGATCGCGATCGAACCGCTCACGAGGCCGCGTGCCGGTGTGGCCTGGCCGATCGACGACAACTCCTCGAAGGCGAGTCCGCCACCAAGGAACTCAACCGAGTCCTTCCCGAGCTGGATGGCGCCCTCGCGCACGCGCAAGGGAATCGGGAGGAATCCAAGGACCAGATCGACCTCATGCAGGTTGACGCGACCGGTGATGAATTCGGGCTGTCCCGTTCCAGGTTCACGGTCGATCGAGAGATCGAACGAAACGCGGCCACCGGGGACGCACCGCGGCAAGCCAGGCGGACACGAGCCGAGGCCATCGTCGATGAGCTGGGCCCCGGCCAGCTGGGCCCAGGCACGGCGGTCCATGAGCGTCTCGAAGATGCGACGCGGCCGTGGAAGGAACGCCGACACGAACTGCTCGTCGACGATGATGCTGCTCGTCGAGAGCTTGAGCTTCACGCCTGGGTCGTCGATCAGCGGGAAGACGCTTCCCGAGAGCTGGATCGGTGCGCCGCCGGCGCCCGTACCACGCAGGTAGGTGATGTCGGCTCGGTCCGCGTGGACCTCGATGGAGGCCTCCACGTCCGTGAGTCGATACGTGAACAGGTGGAACGCGCCCACGCCGGTGCGCACGGAGATCGTGGTGTCGCTCGTGACATCGCCGGTCGGGTCGCGCCGCGCGACGACCGCATCGATCGCCAGATCGACCTGCTCGAGGTTGAAGAAGCCAAGCAGCCTCGCTGCAGCCATCGGCAGCAGGAGCGACGATGGATCGCCTGGCTTGCCGTAGCTGACCGTGGCGAGCTTCGCCTCGATGGCGAAGGTGGCACGCTCGAGAACCTCCGCCAGCGAGGCCGCTCCGGTCGTCGCATCCTCGGGCAGCACGAGCTCGCCATCGAAGGTCAGCGTCAGCGGTGCGGCCGAGCCGTCGGCGACCGCAAAGCTGGCGCGCCCGTTGGAGACCGTCGCGGTGGTGCCTGCGAAGCGAAGTTCAGCACGCTCCAGGGTGACGGTGGGCGTGGCGAGCGTGGGCATCGCCTTGAGCCCGGCGAAACGCGCCCAGCCCTCCGGAACCCATGCGCTCGGTAGGTCGAGCGTGAGGTGCTCGAGCACCACTTGGGCCGTCATGCCTGCACGGGGTGCCACCTGCACGCTGGCGGAACTGATGGCACCACCCGGGTTGAGGTCGAGGATGGCACGCAACGATGCAGGCAGGAGCGCACGCAGCGTCGGCAGCGCCTCGAGCTGTTGCAGGTTCGCCACGAGCGCCCGACTCCGCTGGTTCACGCTGCCCGACAGCGCGGTCTGCGAACCCTCGACGCGAAGATCGAAACTGGTCCAGCCAGGGCGCTGTGCATCGGGACCGAGCAGGCCGGCGAAGCGTTGGGCTTGATCGATCTCGAGTTCGCCGTGCACGACGGTCGCACGTCGGACATCGAGCCCCGACACCTGCGCCTGAAGGACCTCGACGGGCTGCGACTGCCCGCTGCCTTGGTCGGTGGGGGGCGTGAGCGCGGCGACGTTGAGTGCCACCGCCTTCGAGGGATCCTCGACGATCGTCAGCTCCACGCCATCGGCGACCAGCGAGTTGAACACGATGCGACCAACGATCAGGCTGGGCACATCAAGGTCGGCCTTGAGCCGCTCGATCGAGGCGATGCGGGCGCCCGGCCCCGTCCAATCCGGCGCATCCAGCGTGACCCCGTCGAGCCGGAGTGCATCGGGCGCGGTCCACGCCAGCCCCGCGATCGACACGCGCCCACCAAGCGCCTTAGAGAACGCTCGCTCAAGGACGTTGCGGACCAGCGAGCCTTCCCAGATCACGGCCAGGATGACGAGCGCCACGGCAGCCACGCTCGTGATCACGGTCCGCCGCACCAGCCTTCGCCTGACGCGTCGCGCGTGGCGGAGGAAGGGGTGCTTCGGTCGCCGGCGGGGGCTCATGCATGGAGTGTACGGAGCGGCCACGCCGCAGCCGTATGCTTTGGGCATGCACTCAAGCGAGATCCGCCCATGATGCCTCGTGCCGTCGTGACTGGTGGAACGCAACGAGTCGGGCGGGTGATCGCCGGAGCCTTGGCAGCGCACGGCATGCATGTGCTCGTGACCACGCGGGACCCGTCGCGGGCGCGGTCCTTCGGATCGATCGCCTGCGGCGACGGCTCGATCACGGCGCTCCATGCCGACATCACCACGGACGAGGGCATTGCCACGGTCTGCGAGGCCACTGGGTCGAGCCTTCGCACCCTGGTGCACAACGCGAGTTCATACGAGTCCACACCGATCGGTTCGATCGGGCGAACGACGATCGAGGCCTCGCTTGCGGTTCATGCCACGGCGCCGCTGCTCCTGACGCAGGCGCTCCTGCCTGCACTGCGGCATGCGCATGGGGAGCACGGTGATGCGTCGGTCGTCGCCATGCTCGACATCCACGCCATGGGGCGTCCGCGAATTGGTCGTGCTGCGTACCTCATGGGCAAGGCTGCACTGCATGGGCTCGTCCAAGCACTGGCCCTCGACGTGGCGCCCGCGGTGCGCGTGAACGGCGTCGCGCCAGGTGTGGTCGAGTGGGACCATCAAGCCGATGCCGCCGAGCGTGCCCGATACGAAGCGCGCATCCCGCTCGCGCGCGCGGGCACGGGCGAAGACGCCGCAGGCGTGGTGCGCTGGCTTGCGCTTGAGGCCCGGTACGTCACGGGGACGGTCGTGACGGTCGACGGTGGCCGCGCGATGCAGTGAGGGCGGCGATCCCCGAGCGGGCGGGCGCGATCAAGGCGCGGTCGTCGATCGCAGGCTCTCCTCGATGAGCCTTTGCAGATCGTTCGCGATCGTTCCCTCGGGCT
>SYIB01000260.1 GCA_005798965.1 Planctomycetia bacterium | reverse complement strand
GCCACGGACCAGTCCGTGCACCTCGAGGGAGCGACCGACCCAGGGCCCGACCTCACGCTCAAGGAGTTCCGGCACGCGTGCACCCAGCATCATCTCGAAGCCGTGGTCACCGACGAGCCAGCCCATCTCGCCGGCGGTCGAAGGGAACAGCCGCGAGTGCGTAGCGAGGATCGCCGGCTGTGTCGCATCCGTCGACATGCCGATCACGCAGGCTGCGCAGCCGTCGGCAAAGAGCGTGTTGGCGATGAGCTGGTCGAGCCGGTCGCTGTAGTGGAAGTGCGCGGTCGAGACCTCGGCGCAGCACACGAGCACCCGGGCCGAGGGCTCCGAGAGCACGATGGCACGCGCGGTGGCCAGCGCATTGACCGCCGCATGGCATCCTTGGAAGCCGATGTTGGTCCGGCGTGCCGACGGCGATAGGCCGAGTGCCTCCATGAGGTGCATCTCGAGACCGGGTGCGCGGAATCCCGTGCAGCTTGCGGTCACGACGTGCGTGATGGCTGTGGCGTCGCAACCCGACTGCTCCAGCGCCGCTCGCGACGCATGCTCGCCCATGTCGCGCACGCCCGCCCACCAGAGTTCCATGCGCGTTGCCGTGGTTGGTCCGCCAGATCCATCATCGGCTGGGTAGAACGACTCGCCGTACGGCGGGGCCAGGCACGCGCAGGCCCGAGCATCGATGCCGCTGCGCTCCGCGAGCCGCTCGAGGACGCGTTCATCGACGCGTGCCGGAGAGAGCCGGCGTGCGATCGTGAGCCACTCAGCTTGCGGCAGCTCGCGCGGGGGCGTACTGGTGGAGAGTCCGAGGATGCGTGGCTGGTTCATGAGGAAACTTCTTGGCACAGGGTGGCGGCGCGATGCATCTGTCCGATGGGGCGAGCGAGCCGCGCAGCCATGCCTGGCCAACGGCGCGCGATGGCGAGCCCGGCGTGAACGGTTCTTGGCGAGCGCAGCAGCCGAGCGACGAGACTGCAGCGCAAACGGTCGCTCTTGAGCAGGTCGGCCCATTGGGTGGGCCACTGCACCCAGCATGATGGCTCATGCACCATGCGCGCTGCCATCAGGCCAGCGGCATGACCGCTTGCCAGTGCCCACGACATGCCTTCGCCCGTGAAGGGCTCGACATAGCCCGCAGCATCACCCGCCACAAGGATGCCCGGCATGGCCAGGGTGCTCCTCTGGCGTGTGAGCCAAGGTGTTCCAGTCCATCGTGCCGCGTCGATGGTGTCCCGGTCGCGCACGGCATCACCGAGCCACCGCGCCATGAGGCCCGCGGGTCCCTCGTGTCGCAGCACGTCATGGTCAGCGGCGGCGGCGACATCGATCCGGCCATCCTCGAGTTCCACAGCACCCACGTAGCCGCCGGTCTCGACGCGCATCAGCACCTCGCCCGGGTGCAGAGCGATCGATCCCGCCGGCAGGATCGCACCGAGGCCGATGCGGCTGGTCGGCGAGACGCGCCACGTCACGCCGGGATGTGCATCGAGCGATCGGCCGGCGAGTCCATCAGCCACCACGCAGGCGGCAGGGCAGAGCGTCATGTCGATGCCATCGCGGCGGGCACGAACCACACCGTCGATGCCGACGATCGCGGATGTCCCGTGCACCACATGGACACCACGATCCATGGCCGCACGGACAAGGCGAGTATCGAAGGCACCGCGCGAGAGGGCGACGCCCGAGTCGCGATCGATCCGCGCCGAAGCCCGACCCGATTCAAGCCGGACGCTTCCCAGTCGCGGTGCATCGGCGAGGATGTGTTTGAGGCCCATGTCAGCAAGCACGGCCACGCCACGTGGCGCAATGCAGCAGCCGCAGACCTTCTCACGCGGGAAGCCAGCCCGTTCAAGCAGCGTGACGCGCGCTCCGGCCTTGACCGCCGCGATCGCCGCCAAGCATCCTGCTGGACCCGCGCCAATCACGACGACCTCGCCGGTGCACTCGCTGCGGCCGTCCGGTCGATCGTCGATCGATGTGGCGCGTTCCATCATGGTGCGGTCCACCACAGTCGCCACCGTGCAGGCCACGCACGATCCAGCGTCGCGCCGTCGAGACCTGCATCCATGGCCATGCGCATGACATCGACGGGCCTGAAACCCGCACGCACGCTGAGGAGTGCATCGACGTGCACGACAGGTGATCGCGTCAACGCGCGACTCGCGATCCAGGCGAGGAGGTAGCCCAGCCTCGAACGATCGAGGTCAGCGACGCCCAAGGCCATCGTCGAGGCCTGCTTCATGCCGCGCAGCACTCCGACCACTTGCGGCTGATCGAGGTGATGCACGAACAGCGAGCAGATGGACACGTCCGTCGTCGGCAGTTCGTCGGCTGTTGCATCGAGTCGGTGGGCAGCGAACGCGAAGCCCGCTTGCTCGGCTCGATCCTTGGCCACATCGAGCGCATGGGCGCTGACGTCGCAGACCGACCAGCGGATGTCGAGTCCCAACCCGCGCGCCCGATGTGCCATCGCCAAGGGCAGATCGCCCGAACCGGTGGCTACGTCGAGCACATGCAGTGGCCGGCCGGCGTGGTTGGCGGTGCGAGCCAGCATCATCAACCGTGTCCAAAGAATGGCATGGCTCCGCGCACATCGGTTCAGCCGGGCCAAGCCACGAAGGGCGACATCATGCTGCGCCGCGGGCAGCGACGGATCGTCCATCCACTCAGACTCACGGCGGCGCTCCCGCAGATCAGGCCACATGGAGCGCCGATCGGCTCATGGGCTGACCGAGCTCCAGGTCCCGGGCTCAGTCGCGCATTTGCGACCGAGGTCCGAGAGCGAGCGCATGGTGGCTTCGTCGAAATCACCCTTGTTCACCGGGCGCCACGAATCAGGGATCGAGGTCCAGCGCACCTCGGTCTCGCCATCGCCTCGCAACTGGGTTACCTCGGCGAGTGCGAAGAGGTGGCGCAGCGAGGTGAGTGTGCTGTAGCGGATGGAGAGCTCCAGGCTGCGCGTGATGATCTCGGGCCAGCCTTCCTGGATCGTGCGCGGGATCGAGACCCCATAGTTGTTGATGATCACCCAGTAGCGCAGCTTCGGGATCGGCTGGCCGGGATAGAGGCGCTTCCAGGTCGCGCCGAAGGTCTCCTCGCGGCCGAGGGCACCACCGTAGATGATGTTGCTGGTGGTCCCGCCGTCCACGAAGAGCTGTCCGTCGATCTCGCGAGGAGGGAAAGCGCCGGGGATCCCGGCGGATGCCAGCAGGATGTCACGCGGGCGGCGCATGGCGGCGATCCGCTGCGACTCATCCTTGGCGGCATTCAGGTTGACCAGCGCCATTTCAGCAGCGAGACCGAAATTGAACGGCTGAGGGCTGCCGTCGTCCACATTCGTCGTCTGGACGGTCAGGACCCGCCCCTCGGCAGCCTCGACGGCGATGCGCTCGAGGAAGCTCCGCGAGACGATCGAGTCAAGTTCGCGCTCGAGCCCAGGCACCTCGAGGAAGCTTGCGTTCTCCGGCAAGAAGAAGAGCAGGCCGCGCGTCCTGACCCAGTCCGGCTTCGGGTTGCGGTAGAACTCATCGATACTGACGAGGTCGTCTTTGGCACCGAGGTAGGCGAACGGAGCGATCAAGGCGCCGGTGCTCACGCCCGTGACGATGTCCCACTTGGGCAACTTCATGGGCGGGTTGGCGGACTCGGACCAGCCGCGCAGCAGGCCGGTGCCGAATGCGCCGAAGTCACCGCCGCCGGAGAGCACCAGGATGTCGAGCGAGAAGTTCGGGTCGGCCTCACGCTCCCTGTGAGCGTGCCGGCAGAGCGATTCCATGATGCCGACTTTCATGGCACCGGCGAACATCTGGATCTGGACCCGCCGGCCGAGCAGTTCCTGCTCGGTCTTGACGGTGCGCTTTGATGCACCGCAGGCAGCGAGCAGGACGACGAGGCACGTGGCCAGCGCGGGGATCCGGTTCATGCGCCGGATCCTAACGGCGCCCGCGAAGGCTCAGGGCAGCGGGCCCCAGAAGATCAGGATCAGTCCCAGATCCTCGCCGTTGACCATGCCATCACGCGTGATGTCGGCAATCGGATCTGAGCCGCCCCAGTACGAGAACATGATGCCGAGATCAGTGCCATCCACGATGCCGTCGCCGTTGATGTCCGGCGAGGCGGCCTCGTTGCAGATGTCCGCACGCCAGTCACCATCGGCATCGCTGCAATCTTCGCCGAGGAAGAACGGACGCCCGATCGAGTCGGCATCGGCCTCGACCAGCACGGCGCATGGCCAGCCCATCGAGCAGGATCCGCCCAGCGGGTGGTACCGCTCCACCCACGACTGCCCCGGTGCACAGCCAGGCACTGGGATGCCGGCGGTTTCGAGCATCGTCGACACGGTGGCGCGCGCAAGCATGCGCTGAGCATGGGGCTTGTGGTGCACCGAATCAGCCAGGCCCAGGTTCTGCGCGTCCGTCCAGAGGAAGGCCTGCTCATGCACGCGACGCATGTTGAAGGCGATGACGCGGGTATTCGCCTGGGCCACGGCAGCAGCCACGCCCGGCAGTCGGTCATAGTCGGAACCCGGTGGCAGTTCGAGCCTGTGCGAGTCGCTCACGATGAGGATCGGGAACTGCGGGTTGCCATGTGCCCAGCGGATAAGGTCGATCGCTTTCTGAAGGCGTGATCCCCACTCCTGTGCCGAGATGTACGAATCATTGGCACCAAAGTGAAGGACTGCTG
>SYIB01000003.1 GCA_005798965.1 Planctomycetia bacterium | reverse complement strand
GGTCAGTGCCGTTTCGAGGATGAACCGGATGTTGCCCTGGGTGAGCAGGTACTGGGCCGTGGTTCGGCTGCCGGTGGTCAGGTCGGAGACCTGCTCGACCTGGAAGCCGAAGGCACTGGCATAAAAGAAGGCGGCTTGCTTCGCGTTGCCCACGTAGAACCGGACGTGATCCACATCAACCAGCATCAGGGGATCAGTCGAGCTGAGGCTGTCGGCAGTCGGGGCGGTGGTGAGGCTGCTCATTGCCGGAGTATAGAAGGCACGCCCTGCCGGGACGAGTGCGCTCAGTACCGCAGCACGCTCGAGACCGCGAGGTCACGCAGGGCCGCACGGCCGTCCAAACCCTCGAGCTCGATCAGCACCGAAGCACCGACCACGTGGCCGCCGCAGGCGTGCACCAGGTCGGCGGCGGCCTTCAGGGTTCCGCCCGTTGCGAGCAAGTCATCGGCCAGCAGTACGCGCATGCCGTGCGTGATCGCGTCCTCGTGCATCTGGAGTTCGTCGTGGCCATACTCGAGCGCGTAGCGCACCGAGCGCTTGCGCCACGGCAGCTTGCCGGGCTTGCGCACGGGCACAAAGCCCGCATTGAGGCTCTGGGCAATGGCCGTTCCGAAGATGAAGCCGCGGCTTTCCGGGCCGATCACGGCATCGACGCGCACGTTGCGGAAAGGGTTCGCCATCAGCTCGATGGCCAGCGCCAGGCCGGCTGGATCGCGCAGCACCGGAGTGATGTCCTTGAACATGATGCCGGGCTTTGGGAAGTCTGGCACATCGCGCACGAGTTGGCGGATCCGGTCTGGCATCCGCGTGTTCTAGCAGGGGCGCGCGAGCTTCGCCTATCCTCATGGCATGTCGAGCAAGCCGACGCCACCAGCCGCGCGCCTTGAGACGGTTGAACCCGTCGGCAAGCGCGTGCTCATCCGCAAAGACGAGGACAAGAAGATCACCAAGGTCGGGATCCACCTTCCCGACAAGATGGAGATCCCCACGCTGACCGGCCGAGTGGTCGCGGTGAGTGCGCAGGTCGAACGCGACGAGGACTACCCGATCAAGCGCTATGACCGGGTCCTCTTCAATCCCCGTCACGGCATTCCGGTCGACTTCGAGGGCGACAATCGCCTTTTCGTGATCCCAGTCGATGACATCGTGGCCGTCTTCCGCCGGGAAGGTGCCTGAGCGGTGACGGGCTCCGTCAGGGCGGTCCGGCCGGCAGGGACGGGGCGAGACATCGTCATGAGCGTGCCCGGCAGCAAGAGCCTGACCAATCGTTGGCTGATGCTTGCGGCGCTGGCGGAGGGCTCGAGCGTCCTGCATGGCGCGCTGGCTTCTGATGACACCACCTCCTTTGCCGAGGCTGTGTCGCACTGCGGCGTTCGTGCCGCGTGGTCCGGGCCCGATGAGCTCACCGTGGTGGGTTGCGGCGGGCGCCCGCGCGGCGGCAGCAGCGTGAACCTGGGCGACGGGGGAACACCGACCCGGTTCATGGCTGCCTTCGCCGCGCTCGCCGATCGACCGATCGTGATCGATGGCAGTCCGCGCATGCGCGAGCGCCCCGTGGCCGAGGGGATCGCCATGCTGGCTGGGTTGGGAGCTCCGATCCGATGGGTCGAATCAGCGGGACGACTGCCGGTCGCCGTGGGCGGGGCGCGGCTCTTGGGCAGCACGCTCGCGATGGGCGCCACCAGCAGCAGTCAGTTCATCAGCGCGGTCATGCTGATCGCGCCCTGGCTCGAGCGGGGGCTGGAGTTGGTCTTCACCGAGCCGCCTACGAGTGCGTCGTACCTCGAGCTCTCGATCGGCGTGCTCGCGCGTGCGGGAGTGCCGGTCAGCGTCGAGCGCGCGCCCGGTGGGGAGCTTGCGGCCGTGACCATCGAACCGATGCGCGTCTGCGGCTGCGACATCAAGGTCGAGCCCGACGCCAGCAGCGCGGTGTACCCACTGGCTGCCGCTGCGCTGGTTCCAGGCATGCGTGCCACGGTGCCCGGCCTTCCGCGGACCACGGCACAGCCTGATCGCGGGGCGATCGATGCCTTGGTGGCGATGGGGGCGCTTGAGCGGACCATCGATGGGTCGACCTCGATCGAGCATGGCGGGGCTTTGCGGGGGATCTCGGTCGATGCATCGTCGTGGCCTGATGGCGCGCTCGCGATTGCGGCGGTTGCCGCGGCTGCCTCGGGCACGACGACCATCACGGGGCTGCACACGCTGCGCGTGAAGGAAAGCGACCGCATCGCGGCCATGTCCGCGGAGCTCCGCGCCATCGGATGCACGGTCACGGCCAGCGATGATGCACTCGTCATCGATCCATCGAACCGTCACGATCGTCCGGTCATGCTGCATGCGCACCGTGATCACCGCGTGGCCATGAGCCTGGCGACCCTTGGTCTCATCCGGCCGGGCATCTCGATCGACGACCCGTCGTGCGTGACCAAGAGCTGGCCCGGATTCTGGGAGTCCCTCGCGCAGTTCGAGGGCGTGTAAGGTGGCGTGACTCCCATGAAGGCGTACTGGACCTTTGCCCGACAGTTGCTGGCCACGCCATGGACCTTGGCTGGTGCCGTGTCGTGCGCGGTGGTGAGCGGTCTGGGTATCGCGGCGGGGCTCGGTGCGGCGCTGCCTGTGCTTGACCTCATGTTGGGCGAGGATGCCAAGGGCTTGGCCGGCATCGCCCGCGACCACAACGCCAAGGGTGCGTGGCTGCAGCTGCCCGAATGGCTGCTGGCGCGGCTGCCGGAATCGACCGAGGCGAGCCTCGGCTTCGTGCTGGTGGGCTTGGCCGCACTCACCGTCATCGGTGCTGTCGCCAACTTCCTGCACCAATACCTCACGCTGACGATGGTGACGCGCATCGTGGCGGAGGCGCGTCAGCGCGCCTTCGATGCCGCGATCCGGCTGCCGCTGACCCAGGTCGTGGCTCAGGGGCCGAGCAACTTCACCACACGCATCCTGCGCGACTGCAGCGAACTGTACGGCGGGCTGGTGGCACTCACGAACCGCTCCCTCGCGCACGTCACCAAGGGTCTCTCGGCGGTCGCCGTGGCGATCTGGTTCGACTGGCGCATCGTGCTGGCGGCGATCGTCGCGGGTCCGCCGCTCGCCTGGACCCTTCGCCGCCTCGGCAAGCGCATCAATCGCGGCATGCGCGGCACCCTCGAGGCGCAGCAGCGCCTGCTGCTGGTGACCAATGAAGCCATGCAGGGACTTCGTTCGGTGAAGGCCGCGACGGCTGAGCCCGACATGGCACGGCGATTCGCAGGTGCCAACGATGGTGTCCTGCGCAACGAGCTCAAGCTCCGCAAGGTACGCAGCCTGGCAAGCCCGCTCATGGAGCTCCTGGCCGTGCTCGTGGTGCTTGGGCTCGTCTTCATCGCGGGGCGGGAGCTTCTGTCCGGGCGCATGGAGCTGGATCGATTCCTCATGGCGCTCGGCAGCCTCGCCGTGGCGGCGGGCAGCTTCCGGCCACTCACGTCCTTCGTCAGCGACATCCAGTCGGCTGAGGCGCCAGCGCAGCGGATCCGCGAGATCCTCGATGCTGCGGCTGAGCCGGGCGCCGATGGTGGCCGAGAGGTTGCGCGCCTGGCACGGGGCATCGATTTGGTCGGCGTTGGCTTCACGTACCCGGGTGCCGAGCACGCCACGCTGCGGGGCATCGATCTCACCATTCCCGTTGGTGCCCATGTTGCCATCGTGGGTCCCAACGGCTGCGGCAAGTCCACGCTGCTGTCCTTGATCCCACGCCTGCTCGTGCCCACGACAGGCCGCCTGATGGTTGATGGCATCGATCTCGACGGCGCGTCGCTGCGTTCCTGGCGTTCGCAGGTCGGCGTGGTGTCGCAGGAGGCCGTGCTCGTCCAAGGCACGATTGCCGAGAACATCGAACTCGGTTGCGAGGGGGCGACGCGGCAGTCGATCATCGTCGCTGCACAGCGCGCGCATGCCGATGCCTTCATCCGTGCCTTGCCGCAGGGCTACGACACGCTGGTGGCCGAGCAGGGCATGAGCCTGTCAGGCGGCCAGCGGCAGCGCATCGCGATCGCCCGCGCAGCGCTGCGTGATCCGACCGTGCTGCTCATGGACGAAGCGACCAGCCAAGTCGACGCCGACAGCGAGCGACAGATCAATGCCGCCATCCGCGAGTTCGGCGAGGGGCGCACGGTGATCACGGTCGCGCATCGACTCAGCACGGTGCTCGCTGCGGACTGGATCGTCGTCATGGATCAGGGGCGCGTCATCGACCGAGGCACGCACGCTGAACTCATGGAGCGTTGTGGCGTCTACCGTGCGATCGCGTCGAGCCAGCTCGCGCCCGCCACGGCGTGATGGTGGCGAACGATTCCGCGCAAGCACGGTGATGGATCAGGCACCATCGTGTGCGGGGCGTCGATCGCGGGCTTCACCGCTCGATCGGATTGCACCGCCCGCTGCGAAGCGCGTCGACCCAGGAAGTCACGGCTCGATGGGTTCGCCCCAGCCGCCGCGCAGGGCGCCGGGCGCGACTGGGTCGACGGTGACGGGTTCGCTCGTCGCCGCACCGCTCGACCCGGCGCTCGTCGGATCAGGTGCGCTGATGGGCGGCCTGGTCGTGGATGCGGCCGGCCCGTTGTTGGTCGCGGGCACCGTGGCCGGAGTCGCGACCGCCGATTCGGTGCCGGTGGTCGCGGCGGGCTCGGTCACGACCACGGGGGCCACGGGCACGTTGGCTGGCTGGGCCTGCGGTGCATCGCGCAAGACCACGACCAGCGCATAGACGAGCGCTGTCGTGGAGAGCGCGGTCGTCACGACCAGCCAGAGCTGCAGGCGCCGCTCCAGTCGATCGCTTTGGATGGTGCGGCGGCGCGTGGCTTCGGCGAGTGATTCGATGCTGCGTGCGTGCCGCTCGCTGGTGGCGCTGAAGGCGCCCAGTGCGGTGCGTGCCTCGCCGAGGATCTCGGCCACGCGCGAGCTTGTCTCGCTATGCAGGTCGAGTTGCTGCTGGACCAAGCCAAGCACCTGCGTCTGGCGGTCGGATCCTTCGCCAAGTTCCTTCAGGCCGCGCGTCAGCGCGGCGTCACGGTCCTTCGCCCGTTGGGCCTGGTCGATCAAGGTGTCGACCAGGCGCGCCTGCTGGCGGGCCATGTCGGGAAGCGAGGCCAAGGTTCCGTCGAGCTGGCGGATGAGCTCGCCCAATCGACGGTTGACATCGGTTTGCGAGGCCAGCTGCGACTCGAACTGCTGCATCACCTCGGCTGGCTTGACCGGCTCGGCCTGGTGGACCTGAATCGAGCGCTCACTGCTGGCCGCGGCAGCGTCCGCGGTCGGTGTGGCGTCGCCGAGGAAGAGGCTGGTGATCGCGCTGCGCAGGGGCATCGTGGCCCGTACTGTATCGCTCCGATGCATCTGGCCGCTCGCGGAATCCTCGTGCTCATGCTGGCTGCCTGCGGCGAGGGCGCGCGGGAGGGTTGCCGTGGCGCCGCGAGCCTGAGCCCGGCGATCACGTCGACCCTCGTTGCGCTGGGGGCCGGCGACGACATCGTGGGCCGCACGCCTTGGTGCTCATCGGATGCACCAGTGGTGGGCTCACTGCTGGATCTCGATGCCGAGGCGCTCGTGGTGGCGCATCCGTGCGTGATCCTGGTCCAGCCGCCTGCGCAGGGCATCGACAGCGGCCTGGGCGCGATCGCCACCCGGCTGGGCGCGGCGGTCCATGCATGGCCACTCGCCACGCTGACGCAGGTGCGCACCCTGGTGCGCGAACTGCCGGCAGCGGTGGCGCCCGGGGATCGGCGGATCGCCGCACGGGCTGATGATCTGCTGGCGGCGATGGACCGTGCGTGTGCACCCATGACGTGGGATGCCGCCCGGACGGTGCTCATCGTGCAGTCCGGCGATGGCCGCCTTGCCTTCGGGCCATCGACGTACCTGGGGGAGTTCCTCGGTGCGTGCTCGGTGCCCAATGCACTTGCCGAGGGTGCATGGCAGACCCTGGGCATGGAGGACATGGTCACGCTCGATCCTTCGGTCCTGCTCATCATCGGCTCGGCGCCATCGCCCTGGACGGTGGAGATCGAGCGCCGCACGGGTGCAGCGATCGCGACCGTGGATGATGACTCGCTGCTGGTTCCCTCGGGAACCCTCGGCGTGGGCTTGGAGCGTGTGCGCGAGGCGCTGCTGCACGTGGAGGCCTCGCCATGACGGCTCAGGGTGCGGGCCGCGTCGTGAGCGGGTCGTCTGCACCGGGCGAGGGCCGAACGCTGTCGCATCGATCGCGGCCGCGCGTGGCTGCCTGGTGCCTGATCGTCGCGACGCTGGGTCTGGCTTCACTGCTGCGCATCCTGATTGGTGCACGCGGCTGGTCGTGGCCAGCCACAGACATCATGGACCTGCGGATGGGGGCCTTGGTGAGTGCGGCGGTTGCCGGCGCGAGCCTGGGGCTCTCGGGTGTCCTTCTGCAGGCGCTCCTGCGCAATCCGCTGGCTTCGCCCTTTGTACTGGGACTTTCGTCGGGGGCTGGACTCGCGGTGTCGATCGCGGCGCTGGTGGCAAGCTGGGGTGCGGCGTGGGTGATTGCCGACGGCGGCATGGTGGCCGCGAGCGTTGGCGCTGCACTCGCGCTGGTGCTCGTGGTGGCGGCAGGGCGTCGACATGGTGCGATCGATCCAGTCACGCTGCTGCTTGCTGGCGTGGTCGTGGCGAGCGTGGCGGGCGCGATGACGATCTTGGTGCAGTACCTGATGCCACCCTCTTCGCGCGGCGACCTGATGGCGTGGGCGATGGGACGAATCCCTGAACTGCCAGAGCGTGTGCCGCTCGTCACGGGCGCGGCGCTGCTCCTGGCGATCGGTGCGTGGTCGGTTCGGCGCGCACGATGGCTCGACGCAGCCTGCACGGCCGATGATGAGGCGATGAGTCTGGGGGTCGACCTGCCGGCGCTGCGATGGCGCTTGGTGGTCCTGAGCGGCGCCTTGGCTGGGGCGAGCGTGGTGCTCTGCGGGCCGATCGCCTTCGTCGGCTTCGTCGCACCGCATGTGGCTCGGCTGGCGCTTGGCGCAGGGCATCGTGGCCTCGTGATCGCATCGCCGATCCTCGGTGCGGCACTCCTCATCGGTGCCGATGCGCTGCGGCTGGCCCTCCCGTTGCCTGGATCCGGCAAGGTCCCCGTGGCGGTGGTGACGGCGATCCTGGGTGGACCGATCTTTTTGTGGGTACTGCGTCGGCACGGGGGGCGTGGCGGATGAACCTGGTCATTGACTCCATGTGTGTCTGGCATGGTGCGCGCGAGGCGGTGCGGGGGGTCAGCGTGGGCGCAGCCGCGGGCCGCATCGTGGCGGTGATCGGCCGCAACGGCAGTGGCAAGAGTTCCCTCGTGCGTGCGATCGCTGGCCTCCACGCTGGGCCGCGCTCGGGGGCTGCGCTCTGGCAGGGGCGCGACCTCGCGAGGATGACCGCAGTGGATCGCGCTCGGAGCGTGGCGTATGTCGCACAGCGACCGCTCGTGGCGGCGGACTTCACGGCGCGGGAAGTCATCGCCTTGGCAGGCTCGGTCGTCCCCCGGACGGCAGATCGGCTCGAGCGGGCCATCGACGCGCTCGCCGTGCGTGAGCTGGTCGATCGGCCGTTCGCAGCGCTCTCGGGTGGTGAGCAGCAGCGTGTGGTGCTGGCGCGTGCCTTGGCGCAGCATGATCTTGGGGGCCTGCTCGTGCTCGACGAGCCCTTCAATGCCATGGACCTCGCTGAACAGCATCGCGTGGCAGGCGCGCTGCAATGCTTGGCGGGGGCGGGGAGCCTGGTGCTGGTGGTGCTGCACGACCTGGCCTTGGCCGATGCCTTGGCCCACGACGTCTGGTGGATGGAGGCGGGGCGGTTGCGCGCGAGCGGTCCTCGGAACGGCGTGCTCCGCGAGTCTGACCTCGCTGAGGGCTTTGGCGTGGCGTTCGAGCGCTTGGACGGCACCCTTCGGCCGATCGTCGCTCCACGCTGCGAGCCCGCGACAGACTAGGATCCGACCAGCGTGACGCAGTCGATCGTCATCTTCATCCTGATCGCCGTCTTCCAGGCGGTGGCGAGTTACTACGTCAAGAAGGCGAAGGAAAAGCAGGCCGCAGCGGATGCCGCCGGTCGCGGTGAAGGATCGGGCGTCGGCACCGCGCCGTCACTCGATGGCACTCGCCCCGTGCAGGTCAACAGCGTGCGACCGATGAGCGCGCAGCAGGCCACGGCCGTGGCGCTTCTGATCGAACGCGGCAATGTCATCGAGGCTGTGATGGCTCTTCGCGCAATCTGCAACATCGGCTTGGCCGAGGCGCGTGACGTGATCAATCAGTTCCCCGCGCGTGGGTTCCCCGCGGAACTGCTGCCCACGCAGTCCGCAGTGCCGACCATCCCAGTGGCGGGATCCCCCGCGGCCGCGCGCGCCTTGGCGCCAGCTCCGCCTGTGGTCGAAGACGATTTCGATCCCGAAGCGCGTTCGCAGGATGGTGACGAGAACGAGAGCAACGACGCCGGGAACTCGCTCGCGAGCGTGCGTGCGGCAGTGGACGAGGTCCGAACCGAGGTCCAGACCGTGCGCAAGCAGGCCTTGCGGGCTGCGGGTGTGGACCGGCCGTCGGCTCCGGAGCCGTTGCCCCGCGCGGTGGTGATGCTGGAGGCCACGACGCCCGCCTCTGCGCCCACGAGCCACAAGGACAGCGCGGTTGTGTCGCCGTATGCCGAGCGCGTCTCGCGGGCGCAAGCGATCCTCCCGAGGGGGCAGCGAAGCGTGGTCGCGGAATCGGTGGCGGGGGCGCTGCGGACTCGCCAAGGGGTCCGTCAAGCCCTGCTGATGGCCGAAATCTTGGGCCCGCCGCGGGCGATGCGGCCGTTTCGATAGACCCCGGCGGCCTGGGGCGAGATCACGTTCGAGGCCGTTGGGGCGAGGTGTTCGTCGTGGACCACGGAACAAGCCCGACAAATGCTGCACGATCGGTGCAGGATCGCTACACTTCCGCCCCAACATGATCGACATTCGCAAGCTGGAGTCGTTGGTCCGCCTCATGGTCGAGAACGACCTGACCGAACTGGACCTGAAGGATGGCGAAGAGACCGTGACCGTGAAGCGGGGCGGCAAGCCTGTCGTCATGGCTGCCCCTGCGGCGGCCCCAGTGGTCGCCCTGCCCGCGGCTCCCACGCCGGCCGCAGCCCCCGCCGCGCCAGCCGCCGCGCCCGCACCCAAGGTCGACGACGATGCCGGTTGCACAGCCGTCGAGAGCCCCATGGTCGGCACCTTCTACGCCACGCCTGGTCCCGACAAGCCGCCCTTCGTCCAGGTTGGCGCGCAGATCGGGCCTGAGTCGATCGTGTGCCTCGTCGAGGCGATGAAGATCTTCAACGAGATCAAGGCCGAGAAGTCCGGCACCATCCACAAGATCCTGGTCAAGAGCGGCCAGCCTGTCGAATTCGGCCAGAAGCTCTTCCTGATCAAGCCGTCCTGAACGGGGCGCAACCACACCATGTTCAAACGAATCCTGATCGACAACCGCGTCGAGATCGCGCTGCGGATCATCCGCGCCTGCCGTGAGCTCGGTGTCGAAACCGTCTGCGTGCACAGTCAGGCGGATGCTGGCGGCACATGGCTCGAGCAAGCCGACCGCACCGTCTGCATCGGGCCGGGGCCGTCGAAGGACAGCTACCTGCGCATCGACCGCATCATCGCCGCGGCCGAACTCACGCATGCCGATGCCATCCACCCGGGCTACGGCTTCCTGAGTGAGAACAGCCACTTCGCCGAGGTCGTGCGCGACTCCGGCTTCACCTTCATCGGCCCGAGCCCCGAGGCCATGAACCTGCTCGGTGACAAGGTGAACTGCAAGCGCATGGCCAAGCAGAGCGGCACGCCGATCTTCCCGGGGACCGACGGCGGCATCGAGGATCTCGAGGAAGCCGTGAAGGTCGCTGCCGAGATCGGCTATCCGGTCATCGTGAAGGCTGCCGGTGGCGGTGGCGGTCGCGGCATGCGCATCGCGCGTGACGAGGCCGAACTGCGCGCAGGCGTCGACAGCGCCCGTCAGGAAGCCGCTGCGGCGTTCGGCAACCCGATGGTCTATGTCGAGAAGTACCTCGAGCAGGCTCGGCACTTCGAGGTG
>SYIB01000259.1 GCA_005798965.1 Planctomycetia bacterium | reverse complement strand
GGGTTCAGACCGGCGTGAGCCAGGTCGGTCCCTATCTGTCATGGGCGCAGGAATACTGACGGGATACATCTTTAGTACGAGAGGATTGGGATGGACGTACCCCTGGTGTGCCAGTTGGACCGCTCGGTCCACAGCTGGGTAGCTAAGTACGGCAGGGATAATCGCTGAAAGCATCTAAGCGAGAAGCCCACCCGGAGATAAGTATTCCATGTCGCAAGACGAGAGACCCCCGGTAGACCACCGGGTTGATAGGCCGCACGTGCAAGCGCAGTAATGCGTTCAGCGAAGCGGTACTAACGGTCGATTGCTTGGCCTTGTCTACCAGCCACCGTCGTCAGACGGCCTGGTGTCCAGGCTCCAAGCCTTCAAGCATCTCGTGTTTGGAGCTCGAGTGTTTCGGCCAGCTGGCCGAGCACGACACCCGTTTCCTAAGTCATCTCTTCAGGCTCGCCGACAGGCGTGTCTGGGGTTTGTCGGTGACGATAGCCAAGGGGTCACACCTGTTCCCATCCCGAACACAGCAGTTAAGACCTTGGCGCCGATGATACTGCTCAGCGGGAAAGTAGGTCATCGCCGACTTCATGGGCCCTCTTGGTGAAAGCCAAGGGGGCTCTTTTCGTTTTGGCTGTTCGTCCGCGGCGCGGTCGCTTCGATAGCATTCTCCGGTCGGCGGCGCACCCGCATCAACCAAGGTTCATTCGCTTGGTCAGCGCCCCCAGGAGGGTCACGATGGGCATGTTCAAGGTCTATGTCGGGAATCTGGATCGCAAGGCAACGGCGGACGATGTCCGCACGCTCTTTGTGGCGTTCCCCGATGTCGAGGACATTGCTCTGGCAACCGACAAGGAAGGCAACAGCCGCTGCTTCGCGATCGTCATGTTCCGCGACAAGCAGCGTGGTCAGTTAGCCATCGAGGTCCTGAAGAACAAGAAGATGCATGGCCGCGAGCTCGTGGTCAACGAGGTCCAGAAAAAGCCCAAGGGCGGTGCTGCTGAAAAGCCCGCTCCGCGCGGCCCCTTCGGCCCTCGAGGCCCCGGTGGAATGGGGAGCGGTCCCGGGGGGCCACGCGGCCTCGGAGGATCATCGCGCGGTCCCGGCGGTCCACGTGGACTTGGCGGCGCGTCCCGCGGTCCCGGTGGACCTCGCGGACTTGGAGGCGGTTCGGCTGGCGGTCGTGACGCCGGCGCAAGCGGTTTCAGTCGAAACCCGCGACGCAGTCCAGGGGCATCAGGCAGTCGACCGAGCGGAGATCGCCCAGCAGGAGATCGCCCAGCAGGCGATCGACCAGGTCTTGGTGGTTCGCGGCCGAGTTTCGGATCCTCGCGGCCCGGTGGCCCTTCCTCGGGTTCGCCGCGGTCTTCGGGCAGCGGTGAGCGCGGTCCTCTTGGGCCGCGGTTCGGCCAGCAGGATCGCCCCGGAAGCGGACCTCGGCCCGGTGGCACGGGCCCTTCTCGCCCGGCGCCTGATCGGCCGGACGAGCCCAAGCGTCCCGACAGCGGCCCCGACGGTGGGGCGGCCTGAAGCACGGTGCGGGGGGTCGCACATCATGCCCACGCTTGAATTCAGATCGCTGACCGGCCAGCAGAAGGTCGAGGTTCCCGAGGCGGGGGTCACGATCGGGCGTCACCCCGACAACGTGATCTCGCTTCCGCACGACGAGGCGATGAGCCGCAAGCACTGCGTGGTCGAACCTGGCCCAACGATCGGGACATGGCTCGTGCGCGATCTGCAGTCGCGCAACGGTGTCCGTGTGAACGGTGCGCGCGTCGTCGACCAGACGCTGGTGCATGACGACGTGCTTCGCGTGGGATCGACTGATTTCCGCTTCGTAGACATCGACGCCGTGGCGCCGCTCGAGCCGATCGCTGCGGACGACCCGGTGATGGTGGCGCGCAAGCCGGACTTCGACGCACGGGCGCTGGCTGCGCAGGGCACGATCGATTTCGATCCTGGCGCCATCACCAGCGATACCACGTATGCGCAGCAGCTTGGACGCATCATCGCCGGTGCGCCGAACAAGCCGTTCACGGAGCGTGAGATCGCGCTCATGGATTGCAAGGGCACCACGATCCACGGGGCGTCGGCGGCAGGCGTTCGACGCGGCAATGACGAGGACCCGGAGAGCATCCGGCTGTTCAAGCTGCTGCTGCTCGCCTGCTTCCGCGCGCGCGCGACCGACCTCCACATGGAGCCCAAGCAGGATCGTTCTGCGATCCGCCTGCGCGTTGATGGCGTCATGGTTCTGGCATGCGACCTGCATCCATCCCTGTCCAAGCGGGTGCTGGGCGTGGTGAAGATCCTCTGTGAGATCGACATCACGCAGCGGGGCATCGTGCAGGAAGGCCATTTCGGCGTGATGGTGCAGGGGCACCGGGTCGACTACCGCGTGAGCCTGACACCGAGCATGCATGGGCAGAAGCTCGTGATTCGCGTGCTCGACCAGTCCAACGCACCGGCGCGGCTCAGCGATCTAGGCATGCTGCCATGGATGTACGGCAAGGTGCGCGACGTGGCGCGCCGCGACAGCGGCATGGTGCTGACCTGCGGTCCGACCGGCAGCGGCAAGACCACCACGACTTACAGCTGCCTGCGCGAGATCGACTTCGAGACGCGCAACGTGCTCACGATCGAGGATCCGGTCGAGTACTACCTCGACGGCTGCACGCAGATCCCCATCGACCACAAGCAGGGCAACTCGTTCGCCCAGTTGCTGCGCAGCGTGCTTCGGCAGTATCCTGATGTGATCTTTGTTGGCGAGATTCGAGACCTCGAAACCGCGAGCGTGGGTCTGCAGGCGGCAACCACGGGCCACTTGGTGTACAGCACGGTCCACTCCAAGGACACCATTGGTGCGGTCTTCCGCCTGCTCGACCTCGGGGCTGAGTCGTATCAGGTGGCAAATGCCATGTCGCTCATCATCGCGCAGCGACTGGTGCGTGTGCTCTGTCACGACTGCCGCAGACCGATCGCACCGACGCCGGCGCAGACCCTGAAGATGGGCGCCCACGTGAAGGGCATGTCCAAGGTCTTCACGCCGGTCGGTTGTCCCGCCTGCCTTCGCACCGGCTATCACGGCCGTCGTGCGCTCTTCGAGGTGCTTGAATTCAATGACGCACTCCGTGACGTGGTACTCAAGCGCCCCACGATCTCCGACATGAAGGCCGTTCTCTCGAGCGGGCTGTTCACAAGCCTGCAGCAGTTCGGGTGGCAGCTTGTGGCCGCCGGCGAGACCAACGTCGAGGAGATTGATCGTGTGGCGGGCTCGGGATGAGCGAGGCGTGCCCCTTTGTGACCCTCGGCCTTGCGCCTTCCTGGCCAGTTGACGCTGCAACCGTGCATCGGGCACGGCTCGGCGCGGCGGCGCGGTTCCATCCGGATCGAGCGCGCGACGCGATCGAGCGTGCGGATTTCGAGGTCCTCATGGGATCGGCGAACCAGGCCGCGGAGCAGTTGTTGGATCCAGTGCTGGCCGCGGGCGCCGTGCTTCGTGCCGCCGGTCTCGACGCCACCGAGTTGCCGCTGCCGCCGATGGAACTGGCGGAACTGCTCGAGCGTCGGGAGTGGTTCGCGGAGCGGATCGCTGGTGATCCGGTCGCACAGGCCGAGGCACGTGCTTGGGCGGCACGTGAGCGTGAATCGTTGGTGGCCGAGTTCGGTACTGCGCTGGCCGAGGGGCGGGCATCGGGTGCATGGTCGGAGCCGCGACGCACGATCGCGCGGCTTCGTGCACTGGTCCGAATGACGGATGCCGGCATCGCGCGCAGAGGTTGATCCATGGCCATCGATCCTGCCTATGTCTCGCTGGTCGCAGCGCTGCCGCCCCTGATCGTGGCCAGCGGGCTCTGTAGCGCGAGCGAGACGGTGCTGTTCGGGCTTAACCAGTCCGAACGCATGCACCTCAAGGCAGCGCACCCGCGCATCGCGGGCATCGTCGAAGCGATGCTCGGTGAGCCCGCCGGCCTGCTCGCCACGATCCTGCTCTCGAACATCACGATGAACGGCGCCTACTTCGCGGCGGCGAGCGTGATTGCGCTGCACGAGACCGACCCCGCGTGGCAGGTCGGGATCAGCGTCGGCCTGCTTGTGGCGATCGTGCTTGGTGGCGAGGTCATCCCGAAAATGGCCGCGAACGCTTTCCGTGCGCGGTTGGTACTGCTGCTGGCGCCGGTGCTCTACGCGCTGCACGTCTTCCTGAAGCCCGCACGGTGGGCCATCACGAGGCTCGTGGCTGAGCCGGTCTCGCGGCTCACGCGCGCGGACCGCGTGCAGCAGGTCACCGAGAGCGATCTCGATGCGCTGGTGGATCTGTCGGCCCGACGGGGTGAGATCGGCACGGTCGAGGGTGAGTTCATCCAGCGCCTGATCCGCTACCGCCGGGTTCGCGTTCGTGATGTGATGACGCCGCGCATGGAGCTGGCAACGGTGCCGCGGACGGCAGGCCGGCCGGCGGTCGTCGAAGCGTGCCGTCGGCATCGGGTGAAGCGACTCGTCGTGCATGGCGCGCGTACCGACGATGTGCTTGGGCTGCTTGACGTGCGCGGCTACCTGCTCGATGTGCGCGGCGATCAGGCACCGATGGAACCACACCTGCAACGACCTCGGTTCATTCCCGAGGTGGCGACGCTTGAGCAACTCGGGACCTTCTTCCGAGCCGAGTCGGTCGACCTGGCCATCGTGGTCGATGAGTACGGTGGGCTCGCCGGCGTGGTGGCCGTCGAGGATGCGGTCGAGGAGATCGTGGGAGACATCGCCGCACCGGGCGAGCGATCGGTCGAGGCGCCGAACGAGGTCGAGGCGGGCGTGTGGAGTGCACGCGGGGACGTGACCGTGGTCGCCGTGTCGCAGGCCATGGGCGTGGATGTGCCTGACGTGCACGCCTCGACGATCGGAGGGCTTGCCGTTGAGCTTGCGGGCGGCGTTCCCCAAGTCGGACGCCGATTGCCTTGCGATGGCGTGGAGATCGAGGTCCTTGCCGTCGACCACGGCACGGTGCGGTCGGTGCTCGTGCGCAAGCGGGGGGCTGGCCATGTCACCTGAGTTGATGGTCGGCATCGCCTTGCTCTTGGTGGGGCTTGGAGCCTCGGCGCTGTGCAGCGGCATCGAGACAGGCCTCTACACGATCAATCGCGTGCGGCTGGCGGTGCGGGTCGGTCGTGGGGATCGAGCGGCGCTGCGTATTCGCGACGAGCTGCTGCGACCCAACCGAATGCTCGCCACCGTGCTGGTGGGCAACAACTTCGCGCACTACATCCAGAGCGCAGGGGCGACCGTCTTCCTCGAGACGCTCCAGTGGACACCGACGCAGATGGCGATCGCCAACGCCGTGGTGCTCACCCCGATCGTGTTCCTGATCGGTGAGTTGCTGCCGAAGGACTTGTATCGAGCCCACACCGACCGGCTGACGTACGCGACGGTCTGGTGGGTGCGGTTCGTGCGCTTCGTCTTCACGGTGGTGCCGCTGGTGCCGCTGGTCCGTGGGACCGGAGAACTCGTGCTCTGGATGCTCGGCGTGCGTCCGCAGGACGCGGCGACCCAACGTGATCGCGTGGGCACCCTGATCCGCGAGGGGGCTGGCAGTGGAGTGCTGGGTGAGGAGCAACTGGCGGTTGTGGATCGTGCGCTCGGGATGCGCGGACGACCCATCGTCGATCACGCCGT
>SYIB01000258.1 GCA_005798965.1 Planctomycetia bacterium | reverse complement strand
GCAGTACCTGTGGCTCATGGCCATCGACGCCTTCAAGCGAGTCAATGCCAAGCCCTTCCCGAGCTGGACCGACGTGCTCGAAGTGGCACGCAAGCTCGGCTATCGCAAGACCATGCCGAGCGAACTCAACCTCGGCAGTCGCTGCGAGGATTGGACGGAGCGCCCCGACGCCTCGAGCGGCGTGAACAAGGAAGCCCCTGCCGAAGACTGAGCGGCAGGAGCCCGGATTGATCTGGAATTGCAGGTCAATTGTGGCCATGGGCCCAGCGTGGCCTGCAGCTGGAACATCCGGCTTCGCTGAAGCCTGCTCACCCGGATGGCGTCACGGGAGCCAGATCACTAGCCAGATCACTTGGCGTAGTGATCAGCGTTGATCTGGATGTACTTCCGCCACTCCTCAGGCAAGTCGTCTTGGGGGAAGATCGCGCGCACGGGGCACTCGTCCACGCACAACCCACAGTCGATGCAGGTGCTTGGATCGATGTAGAGCTGCGTGGCTGGCGCAAACGCGCCCTCGGCCTTGGTGGGGTGGATGCAGTCGACGGGGCAGACCTCGACGCAACTGGCATCCTTGGTCGCGATGCACGGTTCAGCAATGACGTGTGGCATGGGCGTTGGCGTGGGGTGGATCGGACGAACCGAAGTGTAGTGCGCCGCAAAAACACCGAGAGCCGGCTCGAGGCCGGCCCTTGGTGTATTGCTTGACCTACCGCCGAATTACTTCGACTTCTTGGCGGTCTTCTTCGCGGCCTTCTTAGCGGCCTTCTTAGCAGTCTTCTTCTTTGCCATGGTGATTTGCTCCATGTTGGCTACGCTTTGGGTCGGAGAGTCATTCGAGGCGCGCAGCGTTACCTCGGTGACCGCACATGTTGTACCGTTATCGACGGGAGTTGGAAAGGGGCTTGATCCAAAATTGCCGATTTTGGTTCACCACGGGCCTTGACACCACCCATCCACGGCGACGTTCACGATGCACATCACCACCACCATTGCCGTCGTCGGAGCATCGGGCCGGATGGGTCGCACGGTCCTCGAGGCAGCGAAGGATCCATCGTGGCACTGCCGGACGGTGCTCGAGGTCGATGCAAAAACCCAAGATTCACAAGCAGTTGGAGCGATCGACTGCGTGATCGACTTCAGCAGCGCGGCTGGCGCGGTTCATGCGGCGCAACTCGCGGCCGAGCACGGTGCTGCATTGCTCTCGTGCACCACCGGGCTCGATGAAGAGGCTCGCCGTGCGGTCCTGGAGGCCGCAAAAAAAATCTGCGTGATGGTCGCTCCGAACACCTCGTTGGGCGTTGCGGTGGCTCGTCGGCTCTGCCGTGACGCCGCTCGCCTCCTTGGTTCGGAGTATGCGGTGGACCTCATTGAGCACCATCACCACCGCAAGATCGATGCACCCTCCGGAACCGCACTAGCCCTCGCTGATGCGGTCCGTGACGGCTCAGGGATCCCGCTGCCGCCTTCGCGCATCCATAGCATCCGGTCGGGCGACACCATCGGCGACCATTCCGTGCAGTTCTCCGGCCCCTTCGAGACGGTCCGCATCGAGCATGGTGCCGTGAGCCGGCAGCTCTTTGCCATCGGCGCATTGCGCCTGGCTCGCTGGCTTCATGGACGGAGCGCGGGTCTTGTGACGATGGATGATTGGCTCGACGACCGGCTTCGCCACCAGACAGGAACACCATGACGACCGCGACGGCAACCTTCCGATCGACCCAGCTGGCATGCGGTGCCTGGTTGCTCTCCGAGCGCATGCCATCGATGTCCAGCGTGAGCGTGGCCTGGCTGTCGCCGGTCGGTACTGCGGGTGATCCCGCCGGTGCAGCGGGCGAGGGGGAGAGCGCGATGTGCGCTGAGCTCCTGCTTCGTGGCACCGAACGCAGCACGAGCGAAGACCTGGCCCACAGGCTCGATGTCCTGGGTGTGCAGCGCAATGCCTCGGCCGCGGTGCACCATGTGAACCTGTCAGCCGTCACCACCGGGCCAAACGTCACTGGCATGCTGGCATGCCTTGCAGAGATGATCCGTTCGCCGCGGATGGATCCTGAGGGCGTCGAACAGGCGAAAGCCCTTGGTGTGCAGGCGATCGCTGCAGTCAGGGATGAACCACAGCAGCTGTGCATGCAGCATCTCCAGCGGATCAGCATGCCGGAACCGTTCAACCGATCCGGTCTCGGCACCCCGGAAGGCATCGAGGCGCTCACAGCCGAGGGGCTGCGTGCGGCTTGGCATCGTCGATGCACCCCCGGCGGCACGCTGATCGGAATCGCCGGCGATGTGGACCACGACGCTGCCTGCGCCGTGCTCAACGAGGCGCTGGCTGGCTGGTCAGGGGCCTCGACCACCATGGTGCCAAGTGCTTCGCCACGATCGATGCGCCACATCGAGGTCATGCCCACCGCACAGACCCACATGGCACTCTCGCTCGATGCCCCCAACGCCCGCGACGAGGATCGTCAGGCCATGCGGCTTGCAGCACGCGTGCTCGGCGGCGGTTCGAGCAGCCGGCTCTTCGATGAAGTGCGTGAACGGCGCGCCCTGTGCTACAGCGTGGGTGGCTCGTACTCCGCTGGGCGGGACCTGGGCCGGGTCACGATCTACGCAGGCTCCCGTCCTGAACGGGCACAGGAAACGCTCGACTGCATCCTGCGCGAACTCGAGCGCTTCGAGCGCGGCATCGATGCCGACGAACTCGAGCGTGCACGCGTCGGCATGCTCAGCCGACTGGTCATGAGCGAGGAGAGCACCTCGGCCCGCGCCATGGCGCTCGCGAGCGACTGGTTCACCTATGGTCGGCTGCGCACGCTTGACGAACTGACCACGGACCTGCGTGGGGTGAGCCTCGATCAGGTCAATGCCCTTCTGGCTCGTCGGTGCGGTGCGTCATGGCGTGAGGGACTCTGCAGGTCGATCGTTGCACCGACCGACCTCACGTGAGGCACGGCTATACTCCCCAACCATGTTCGAAGGACTTGCACTCCAGCCCGGCACGCGCGTGCGCGTGATGCAACAGATGCCCCAGGTCGCCCAAGTGTGGACCACTGCGATAGAGGGTGTCGTGGTTCGCTGGCGGCAGGCCAAGACCGGCTCATGGTTCGCGCATGCGCACCAGGATCGCCTCTGGCTCGATCGCCTGGAGGTGCGCAAGGATGACGGTGAGCTCGTCACCCTGAATCTTGACCGCTACTCAGTCATCGACGCAGCCTGAGCCTGCCGCGTCCCGGCCACCGGGCGCCAATCCCACCCATCAACACCCAGCGACCGGTCCATCGGCGCTGAAGAGCTTCAAGGCTTCAAGGCTTCGGGGCCTCGTACTTGCGTCGGTACTTCTCGAGCATCCTGGTCTGGTGGTTCGACAGGTCGAGCCTGCGGCCGTCGATCCAGGCCGCCTCGACCGGCGTGCGCACGTCCAGAGGATCGCCGCTGCAGAGGATCACCGTGGCACGCATGCCCGGCACGATCGAGCCGAGCTGGTCACCAACGCCGGCGATGAAGGCTGCATCACGGGTGATCGCCGCCACGGCCTGGTCGTGCGGCAAACCATGCGCAACGGCCGTCGCGGCATGGTGCGGGAGGTTGCGATCGTTGCTGGGCTCATCACCGGTCGCCATCGAGAACCGGATGCCCGCCTCGGCGAGGCGTGCCGGCAGCGTGAAGGGTGAGTCCCAGGCTTCATGCGCCCACTGCGGCAGACGATGCACGCCCACGACGATCACAGGCACCTCATGCGCGCGCAGGAGGTCGGCCTGCTCGAGTGCACCAGGACCACCCACGATCACAGGCTTGAGACCTTCGGCGATCGCCCAGGTCACGGCGCTGGCGACCTGGCCGGCACTGCTGGCCTCCAGGTAGATCGGAGCCTTGCCCGTCAGCACGGGGCGCAGGCGCTCGAACCGGAGATCGTCGATCTGGGTGGATCCAGCATCACGCGCCGCGACATAAGCCTTGGCGCGCGTGAAGAACTCACACACCTCTCGCAGCTCACGGCTGATCCGCTTCTCCTGGTCATCGGGTGTGGAGCGCGTCCACCACTGCACGGTCGGCTCGGTCGCTGGCCAGCGCACGATGACCCCGCTGTCCTTGCGCAGCACCAGGTCGTGGGTGTCCCAGCCATTGAGCCGGATCATGCTGGCCGTACCGCTCACGCGACCGCCTTGCGGGAAGACGAGCGCACCAAGGATCCCGTTGGCGCGCGCCACGGCCAGGAGGTCGCTGTCAGGATTGACGGCGACCCACGCCTCGACTTCAGGGTGGAACTGGCCCACTTCCGTGCGGTCATCGGTTGCACGGACTTGCTGTACCTCGATCAGGCCCATCGTGGTGGCGCTCGAGATGAAGCCAGGCCAGAGGTGGCGACCTTGTCCATCGAAGGTCAGCACATCGTCCATCGGCGCTTGCGCAGCCGGAACGATGCGTTCAACGCGTCCATCGACGCCCATGACGACTGCCGCATCAGGAATGACCGTGAAGGCCGGATCCATCGTGTGGACCGTGACATTTCGGATGCAGGTCACTTGCCCGGCTGCAGGGCTGGGTGCCGTCGAATTCTGGGCCAGCGCCGTCGAACAGAGCGCTGCGGTCAGGATGAACGACTTCACTGGTCACCTCCACCGAAGATGGTCATGGCTGCGCCGCAGCCGCATTCGCCTGAGCGCACCGCCGCCGGATCCTGGCCGCGTCGGTACATCTCCCAGAACGCGTCCTCTCGCGTGTCGAGCATGCGGGCCAGCAATGTGGGTCCCCGTCGTCGGCCACCTCCATCGGACTCTGGTTTCATCGGCGGTCGATCGAGGCCACCACGCTCGAACGCAGCCTCGAGCAACTGGGCCCGAAGCGCAGCGTCCTCGGTGCGGCGCATGCGTTCGGCCGCTCGATCAAAGCGCTTCACCCCCTCGATCCACGTCTGGTCGCACAGCGCGTAGCTCGACAAAGGATCGGTGGTCCACACGACCAGATCTGCATCCTTGCCGACCTCGAGGCTGCCCGTGCGATGACCGATGCCCAGCTGGATTGCTGGGTTGATCGTCACGAACTTCAGCGCCTCGGCAGGTTCGAGCCCACCATAACGGCAGGCCTTTGCGGCCTCCGTGTTCATCCGGCGCGCGAGCTCGTCGCTGTCTGAGTTGAAGCTCGTGAGCACGCCCTGGCCAGCCATGACCGCACCGTTGTGCGGGACGGCATCCATGACTTCCATCTTGTAGGCCCACCAATCGCTGAAGCTGCTCGCACCCGCACCATGTTGCGCGATTCGATCGGCGACCTTGTAGCCCTCGAGGATGTGCTGGAGGGTGGCGACCTTGAACCCCAGTTCATCGGCAAGGTCAAGCAGCATCACGATCTCGTCCTGCCGGTAGGAGTGGCAGTGCACCACGCGCTCGCCTACAAGGATCTCGCCGAGCACCGTGAGTTCGTCATCCACGTGCGGCGGCACGGTGCGTGCACGGGTGGAAGCTGGCAGGGCGTTCGAGCGGGCCAAGGCTGCACGCTGCTCGGCCGCGGCACGGAAGCGATCGCGCATGTAGGCCTCCACACCCATGCGGGTGTC
>SYIB01000257.1 GCA_005798965.1 Planctomycetia bacterium | reverse complement strand
GCAGGTTCAAATCCTGTGACCCCGATTCCTGCCCCGCCGAACCGGCGGGTGCCGCCAACGCCCCTATGCCGCAGCCCGTGATCGTCGTCAGTGGCCTTCCCCGCTCGGGTACGAGCCTGGCGATGCAGGCCATCCATGCAGGCGGGATCGAACCCGTGACCGACGGCGAACGCGTCGCCGATTCCGACAACCCGCGTGGCTACTACGAGTTCGAACGAGTCAAGACGCTGCGTACCGACAAGGCGTGGCTCGACGGTGCGGCGGGCAAGGTCGTCAAGGTCATCCACATGCTGGTGCCCGAGCTGCCCGATGACCGGCCGTACCGCATCGTGTTCATGGAGCGCACACTGGACGAGGTGCTTGCCTCGCAATCGACCATGCTCGCCCGCAGCGGTCGCGCCGGCGCCGCCCTCCCAGCCGATCGCCTGAAGGCGATCTACGAACAGCAGCTCCGTCAGGTGCACGAGTGGCTCGCTGTGCGCCCGAACTTTGCGATCCTGCGCGTACCCTACCGGGCCTTCGTCACCGAGCCTGGGGCCCAGGTCGGTCGCATCGCCGACTTCATCGGACTCGATCTCGATCGCTCCGCGATGGTGCGGGCCGTCGATCCGTTGCTTTACCGTAACAAGGCCTGATCCACGCCGAGGTGCGCAGCCAGCGCTGGCCACTCGAACGGCCAAGGTGCCGGCTCCGCCAGTTCCTGTGCCGCCTGCGCTTCATCCGCGCGGACCATCAGGGCGCGAGCATCGTCCATGCTGCCATCGTGGGCTGCAAGCACCGCACGCAATCTGAGCGAGACAAGGTGCTTCGCATCAAAGGTCAACGCCAGATCCAGGCTCTGCCGCGCGTGGGCCAGGTCGCCGTACCACGCCAACGCCGCGCCAAGCAGCATGTGGCCCTCCGGCACGGCCTTCGAGCGCTCCATCGCGTCGAGCGCGGCCTGAGCGGCCGCCTCAAGTTGCGCGGCGCGTGCCTTCGGATCGCTTGGCAGATCGCACAGCAGCGCACGCGCCAAGCCGAGCAGCGGGAGGATCGACGACCGGTCGGCTCCGCAGGCGCGACGCTGCACCGACGCCGACTCCTTCGCCCGACCCTGGCGAAGCAGGAGATCCGCGAGGGCAGGCACGAGCGCGGGATGGGACCGCACGCCGCGCGCCACGGCATCGGCCTCGCGCACTGACGCAGTCCGGTCACCGGCATCGAGCAGGGCCCGTGCCAGCATGAGTCGCGCCTCGGCGTTGCCGGCATCTTGCTGAAGCGTGCCGCGCACCACATCGATCGCGCGCGATGCGTCGCCCAGACCGATCATGCATGATGCCAGGCACGATCGGTATCGGAGCTCGTCAGGGCGAGCTGAGCACAGCATCTCGAAGTGCGGAAGCGCCGAGCGCACGAGCCCGCGCGACATGAGGTGCGCACCAACATTGAAGGCACTCTCTCGACGGACCAGATCGACCTGCGCCTTCGCATCATCTGGCAGCGCCGCCATGTATCCAAGGTCAACGAGTTGCTGGATCGCGTCGGCTGCTTCGTAGGGATCCTGTCGCGCATCCGCAGAGTGCAATCCCGACGGGCCATCGATCGCTTCCCACGACTCGATGCGCGCCGGGACCAAGGCGTCGATCGCCTCGGCAAGCGCGCGTCCTGCGAAGTCCTTCGCAGCAGGCAAGCCGAGCAACGACAAGGCCGTCGGCGCAATGTCCACGATGTTCGCGGCAGCCACGGTTGCGCCAGCTCGAATGCCAGGTCCGGCAGCAACGAGTACCCCCGTCGGCCGATGCCAGCTCGCTTCCTTCTCCATGCGCCGCTCAGGCGGCAGGTCGTTCAGGTACGGCCGCCCGGATCCGCTGTGAAATCCATGGTCACTGACGAGAATCACGGTGGCCCCAGGCCCGGCCCGCTCCAGCAAGCGGCCCAGCGCAGCATCGTGCCACGCGTAGACCGCGTCCATCACGCCGCCAAAGGCACGCACGTCCGCCTCACTCACATGCTTCATGCGCGGCGACCGGTACTGCATGAAGTGATGACCGACCGTGTCGATCGACTCGAAGAACACCATCGCCAGATCCCACGGCGCATGCTCCATCGCTGTCAGCGCCGCGCGCTCCACGCTGGCCGCCACGGCCATCAGCTTGCACAGCGTCTCAACGCGCGGATCGTTGGCCAATTCCGCAGGCAGGTGGGGTACGAGTCCCATGAGTCCTTCCATGCGCATGGCTGCCCGACCCACCCGTGATGCAGCAATGCGCTCAGCCAGAGCTTCGGGGTGCACGGTCCCAGGTGCCAATGTCCACGCTCCCCCGTCACCTGGATCACCCTCCATCAGCAGGTTGCTGGTCACGCTGCCCTGGATGGGCTCGGCGGGGTGGCTGGCATACCAGCCCGTGACCTGCGAGCGCAGCCCCGACTGCGAGGCGATGTTCCAAAGTGCCTTGACCTTCCGGCTCGTGCTCGATGCCACGCGCAGCCCGCTGCCGTCAGGCTTGGGCTCGACGAAGTTCGCAATGCCATGGCGATCGGGCGTGCGCCCGGTGGTGATCGTCGTCCACAGCAGCGGGCTCAGCTTGGGCTCGAGCGTGGACAAGTCCGAACGGATGCCCTGCGCGATCAGGCTCGCCAAGACCGGCAGCCGACCCTGCTTGATCAGGGGATCGATCACCTGCCAATCGGCCGCATCCCAGCCCACGATGAGCAGCCGCTGTGCTGCGCGAGTCGACATGTCTGGATCCTAACGATCACCCGCAGGTCATCTGCCAAACGAACACGGGCGGCCCGAAGGCCGCCCGTGCGTGATCAACCGAGTTGGTTGGTCGGGTCGCTGCGATCAGCGACGACGACGGCTCAGGAGGCCAGCAACGCCGAGGAGCGCGATTGCGCCAGGGGCCGGAGCGCCCGCGATGATCGAGGTGTTAGCGATGGTCTCCCACCCGTAGTCGACGACCGTGCGGGTCGGGCCGGCGGTGCTCGTACCCTGCGGGCCCATCGCGAAGCGCATCCAGCCGTAGTGGGTGGTGCCTGCGGCCGCCACGAACCTGAAACCGATGATGTTTTCCGACTGGTACGTCCAGCCGCCGTTCAAACCGGTCGCGGCAGTGGTTCCGTAGACGTTTCCAGTACCAGTGTTGAACGAACCAGCGCTTCCGATCACGGTGCCGAGGGCGAGGTTGCCAGCGGTGCCAGTTGTGAAACCAGGCCGCCGCATCTGGCCGCCACCGGTCGAATTGAAGAAGTTCATCCCGCCCGAGGTCGAGTACGGATTGACATCCCAGCCCGGAACGCCGGATCCTGGGCCGTTGCTCAGTACGCCCGTCTGGACGTTGATGTAGCAACCATCGATGTCGACGGCGCAGACGAAGTTCAACACGCCGCTATACACGATCGCAGCGTTGGCCGCACCGGCCACGCACAGCGCGGCAGCAGCCGCAAAGTGCATCTCAAGCTTCAGATTCTTCATGTCTTTCTCCAAACGTAATTGAGGGATAAGGAAAGGGACGGGTGACTTGGGCTTCCTTGGGCCTGCCACCACCTTGCAAGGCTCCGGGTAAGGGCCCGGACGTTCTGGACACACTTCCAGGACAGAGTAGGGTGTCTGAGTTCCATTGTTTATCAAGTTTCTCGTAGAACCTTTTGCCACTTTTTGTTCAGACTGAAAGCCAGCAGGCGTTTTTGGGCGGGCTCAAGGGGGATACTGCTGCCCCGTGGCCCCGATCACGCCCTCTCCTGAGGCCCTCGACGGCATGGCTGGGCCTCCAGGCGCCGAATCCTCAGTGGTCGGGCAGTCAGTCTCAGCGCCTCGACCCTTCCACAAACTCGATCCTTGGGGCGAGAAGGCCCACACGTACCTCCGAGCCCAAGGTTTCGCAGCAGCCTCGGATGCGCTCCCCGGCCGATGGTCGGCTCAGCGCCAGTGGACGATCGCCGAACTCGGGACCGGGACCGGCTGCTCGCTCGCCTGCCTGCTGGCTGCCTTCGATCGCCATGCGACCCCACACCAGCGACTGCACTATGTCGGCTTCGAGCACGATCCGACGATGCTCGACTGGTGGCGCGATCCTGCGAGTCGAACGCTGATCCCACCATCAGAGCGCGCTGCTCTTGAGGCGATCCTCGCACGCCCGGTCCGATCGACCCAAGGCGTGTCTCGCTGGCGGCTGCTGGATGGTCGCGCGACCGTCGCCCTGGTGCTAGGCGATGCGGCTGGCTGGCTTCCACACTTCAGCTTCCTGGTCGATGCTTGGTTCCTCGATGCCTACGAACCCGCAGTGGAGACCCGACTCTGGTCAGCGGGAGTTCTGCAGCACGTCGCCCGACTGACCAGACCCGGCGGTACCGCCTCCACGTTCTCAGCCGCAGGTGCCGTGCGGGCCGGGCTCGAGGCGGCGGGCTTCGACGTGCAGCGGGTGGCTGGGTTCGACACCAAGCGACACATGACCATGGCGATACGACGCGATCATGATGCACCCCGCTCAGTTGCCCCATGGTTTGCTCTGCCGGAACCCTCGCACCCTGGACAGGTCACGGTCATCGGAGCGGGGCTTGCCGGCTCATGGTGCGCCCGTGCATTCGCGGACCGTGGCGTACAGGTCACGGTCGTGGATCGCCCGCGGGGTCCCGCCCGAGCCAGCGACGTGCCGCTCGCGGCCGCGGCACAGCCGGATGGTTCATGGCAGAGCGAGCAGGTCAGAGTGCACGATGCCGCCTGGCATCTCCTCGCTGACCGCTGCTTGGACCTCTCTCTGCCGCATCGACTCTTGGCGATCGACTCTCCTGCAGGAAAGACCTCCCGCATGGCGATCGTGGCAACGCCGCGTGAACTCATCACCCAGCTGCTTGACCATCCACGGATTTGCCTGACCGATCAGCCATCGCTCGCTGGCTTCGTCGTGCATGCCACAGCCTTCAGCGGCACGGCGCTCGAACGCACCGTCTGCGCGCGCGGTTGCCCGGAGCCCAACGCAGGATCGATGTGCCGAGTCGCACTGGAACACCCATCGCACAGCGCACTCATGGACCATGGTTATGCACTGCCGACCGCCGATGGCCGACACGCGTGGATCGGGGCGACCAACCACCCCGGACAGATGCATGACCACGGTGCGTCGACGCACGCTGGCACGACGGGCACCATGAATACCGTGAGCACCACGAGTCCCATGAGTACCGTCAGCGAGTCCCGAGCACGTGATGCCATCATGGAACGGCTGCTTGGCGCGGCAAGTCCCCAGGTCGAGGCGTGGACGGGCACCCGGGCGGGATCACCTGACCATGTGCCGATGGTCGGGCCCGTCGCCGATGCCGCCGACTTCTCCCATGCCTACGCGGCGATCCGCCACGGCCCGCTCGCGCAGGAGTGGCCCAAGTGCCATTACCTCGACGGCGTGTGGTGCTCGATCGGCCATGGCTCCCATGGCATGCTCACCACGCCACTCGCCGCTGAACTCATCGCGGACCTTGCGTTCGGTACACCACGCTGCATCGCCGACGAACTGCTGCCGTTCCTCTTGCCGCAGCGCTTCGCGTTCCG
>SYIB01000256.1 GCA_005798965.1 Planctomycetia bacterium | reverse complement strand
GCGGGCGTGCGCACGCTCTCGTGGGACCTTGACACGGCGCCGGGCCGTGCGGCGCTGCCGGGTTCGATCACGCGGCACCTCGATTCGCCCAGCCGCGTGCAGCAGTGCCCAAGCTGGACCGGCGTCGATCCCGCTGGCGATCCCTTCACGGGCTACAACTACAACACGACCTTCATTGGCGCCGAAGGCCGGTTCCCGCAGGTCGGCCCGGGCGGCACGATCCTCGATGGATGGTCCAACGTCCGCCTGGGCTTGGCGAGCGCGCAGTGCCGCAACACGCAGGCGGCCATCCTCGGTGATGCAGGCTGGGCTGGTGGAACCAACAAGTACATGCGTGCGCCGATGAACACCGTCGAGGGCGACCTGCTGATGGTCTGTGCCGGAGCGCAGGCCTTCCGCCACCTCGGCTGCTCGCACGTGGCCCGGCTCGATGGATCCGTGCACGGCGTCTGCACAAGCTGCGCTGGTGCGCTCTCGACGCCACAGGCCCTTGCCGACGTGATGGGGCATCCCGCCAACGGCTTTCTTTCGGACGACGACGATGCATACGATCCACGATGAGGCCGACCCGAATGCCTGACCAACAACTGCGCATCGACCGCTGCGTGTGCCACGACGTGACCTTCGAGCGCGCCCTCGAGGTGGCCAAAGGCCGTTCGCTGTCGCTCGACCAGCTCGCCGACGAGCTTGGCTGCACCACCGGCTGCGGCTCCTGCGAGCCCTACCTGCGGCGTTGCCTGGCCACGGGGCAGGTCGTCTTCCACGAAATCATCGAGGACTGACCGAGCGCCCGAAGCGGCGCTCGAGCTCGGCCGTCGTCAGCCGGAACGCCGTGGGCCTGCCATGCGGGCACCGGTCGGGGCGATCGATCGTGGTGCGGCGGGCGAGCAGTGCCGCGATCTCGGTGTTCGTCAGTCGGTCACCGGCCTTGACCGCGGCCTTGCACGCCATCAGGTCGAGCACCTCGCTCAAGGCCGCCTCGGCAGCGCGCGGATCATCGGCGCGCAACTCGCTCGTGGCGATCGCGACCAGGAACTCCTGCACCCCGACCCCCCGCTCGACCAGGAAGCTCGGCATGCTGTGCACGGCGATCGTGCGCGCGCCCGCAGGCGTGCATTCGAGCCCGAGCCGATCGAGGATCGGCGCGAGCGCCTCGATGCGCTCGATGGCACCTGCACCGCAGTCGACGAGCTCGGGCACCAGCAGACGCTGTCGTTCGAGCGGTGCTCGCTCGATGCGAGACTTGAGGTCTTCGAACATCACACGCTCATGCAAGGCATGCTGGTCGATCACGGTCAGACCATCACCCTCTTCGACCACGAGCCAGGCCTGATCGACCTGCATGAATCGCACCGGTGCCGATGACTCGCCGGCGCAAAGCGGTGCGGCGTTGCTTGCTGCTGTCGCGCCGGGAACCGATGAAGGTGCAGGGTCCGGCCGGGCCTCCCTCATCGTCGGCGTCCAGGCGATTCCCCCATCCGCATGCACGATCGTGCGCTCCCCGACGGCGAGCGGCAACGGCAGCGTGGGCTCAGGATGCTCGACGGCCGGCAGGCGCTCGGTGACGACGAGCCCGCGACCCTCGAGCGCCTGAGCGACCGCGCGGCGGATGGCCCGATGCACGAGGCTCGGAAAGCGCAGCCGGACCTCAGTCTTGGCCGGATGAACATTCATGTCGACGGCCCGTGGATCGAGCTCGATGAAGAGCGCGTACACCGGATGCACGGATGGATCCATCAGACCGCGGAAGGCCTCTCGCACGGCGTGCTGCAACGAACGATCCTCGATCGAGCGACCATTGATGAGCAGCCACTGGTTGCGAGCCGATGCCTTGGCGGCGGCAGGCGTGCCCACCACGCCGCCAATGCGGATGGGCCCGTGCAGTTCCGGTGCCTCGAACTCGAACGACAGATCGAGCAGTTCGGGCGCAAGCCCGCCACCGAGCACCTGCACGCAACGCGTGCGCTCATCCTGGGGCGGCAGGTCGACAAGGGTGCGTCCATCGCTTGTGAGGCGAAAGCCGATGCCCGGCGCACCGAGCGCGATGCTGTCGATCGCATCATGCACGCGGCCGGTTTCCGCCGCCTGGCTGCGCAGGAACTTCCGCCGCGCCGGCACGTTGCGAAAGAGCGTTCGAACCTCGACGACCGTGCCCGGCGCGCCCGCGGCGGGACGAGGTCCGTTCACCAGTCCGCCATCGACCTCGATCGCGTGGGCGTGGGCATCGCCTGCGCGCCGGCTCGTGATGCGCAGCTGCGCCACGCTGCCGATGCTGGCCAGGGCCTCGCCGCGGAAGCCGTAGCTCGCGACCGCCTCGAGGTCGTCGAAGCTGGCGATCTTGCTGGTGGCGTGAGCGGTGACCGCGAGCAACAGTTCGTCGGGCGCGATGCCCCCGCCATCGTCGCTGACGCGGATCAGGTCGGCACCGCCCGCCTCAAGCTCCACGCTCACGCGTGCTGCGCCCGCGTCGAGAGCGTTCTCGATGAGTTCCTTCACCACGCTTGCGGGGCGCTCGACCACCTCGCCCGCTGCGATCTGGTTGACGAGTTCAGGCGGGAGCAGCCGGATCGGCATCAGGACTCCCGCATGGCGAGGGGCAACCGTCGGCCCGGGCCGAAGGCGCGCATGCTGATCTTGGGCACCACCCCGGCCTGCTCACGCTTGTACTGCGCTCGATCGATCGCCAGGCACCATCTCCGCACCATCGCTTCGTCGAGTCCCGTGCTGCGGGCGATCGAGCATGGCGACTGTTCAAGGTCCACGAATCCGTGCACGATCGCATCGAGGTGGTCGTACGGCGGCAGCGTGTCCTGATCGCGCTGGTCTGGGCGCAGCTCCGCGCTCGGGGGCTTCGTGATGCTGCCTTCGGGGACAGGCGGCCGCTCAAAGCCCGCCTGCGCATGGTGATCGTTCATCCAACGTGCGAGCGCGTAGACCTGGCCCTTCGTCAGGTCGCCGATGGGCGCGATGCCGCCGCACAGGTCGCCGTACAGCGTGGCGTAGCCGACGGCGAGCTCGCTCTTGTTGCCGGTGCTCACCACCATGCCGCCCGTGGCGTTCGAGAGCGCCATGAGCGTGAGGCCGCGCAGGCGACTCTGGAGGTTCTCATCGGCGAGACCCTCGAGCGCCTCAGCGCCGCCGATCGAGCCCGCGAGCAGTTCGTGCGCCGGTGCGATCGGCAGAAGGTCCGGTTGGCGCATGCCGAGGGCGGCTGCGGTCGCGCGCGCATCCGCAAGCGAGTGATCGCTGCTGTAGCGGCTGGGCATCATCACGCCACGCACGTTCGGCGCTCCGAGGGCACGCACGCAGAGCGCCGCCACGACCGCACTGTCGATGCCGCCTGAGAGCCCGACGATCGCTCGCGAGTGCCCGGTCTTGCGCAGGTAGCCCTCGATGGCGGCAACCAGCGCACGGAACGCGTCGTGCTGCGCATCGCGGGGTTCGATCGGGCGGGCCGATGCGCCGAGCTCCAGCGTCTCGATCGCCTCAGCGAATCGCGGCAGTTCAGCGATCGTGCCGTGCGCACCGACGAGCGCACTCGCGCCATCGAAGACCAGGTCATCGTTGGCACCGACCTGGTTCACGCTGACCACCCGGCCACCGAGGCGAGCGGCGGCGGCCTGCAGGATGCCCGCTTGGCGTGCATGCTTGCCGAGCCGGAATGGACTGGCACTGAGCACCGCAAGCGCCTGAACGCCCAGCGACACACACTCCTCCACAGGATCGCAGTCGTAGCGGCCGGGCCCCACCGCGTCATCGGCACGCCAGAGGTCCTCGCACACCAGCACGCCGAGGCGAGTGCCCGCAAGTTCGAGCACGAGCGGTTCGGTACCCGGCTCGAAGTGCCGCCACTCGT
>SYIB01000255.1 GCA_005798965.1 Planctomycetia bacterium | reverse complement strand
GTGCCGGTCTGGGCAATGCCGAGCAGGTCGCGCCCCGTCATGCCGATGGGGATGGTCTGCGCCTGAATCGGCGTGGGCACGGAGTACCCCTCGGCCTCGACGGCCTTGAGGATCATGGGGTGGAGTCCGAGCTGGGAGAAGCCTGCGGTCGCAGGCACGGTCGAATGGATCGAGTCAGTCAAAAGAGATAACCAAGTCTGATTGCAGCCTGAGCACGGATGCTGCAACCGGGATGAGGCTTGTTCGCGATTCCGGGGGCGCTCCGGCAACAACCGGCGGGCGCGGAAACGGGAAAGGCCAGGAGCGACGCCACCCACCGCTTCCGTTGCGATTCGTGGCGTTGCCGGCGCAGTCCCAGAGGTTCGCAAGCGTGGTTCGCTCGCGCTGGTTCACCGGCTGAAGGCACGCATCATAGCGCGCGCCGCGCATCAACGCAATGGCAGCGTGATCGTGACCTCAAGATCGATGGGGAACACTCGTTCCTGACCATCCACGATGGCATCGTCGGGCGTGATGAGCGATCCATCGACGCGGAACTCGGGTTCATATGGGCCACCGACCGGTCCGGTCACGACCACAGCGAAGCGAACCTTGAGCACGTGCTCGCCATCCTTCAGCGCCTCGACCGGTGCCGTGATCGTGAAGCGATCGGGCTCCGCCAGCCGTCGCTTGAGTTGGGCCTGGACGTCGGCGGACTGTCCGGGCAGCATGGCGAGCGTCGCCGCACGCTGGTCTGCATTGACATCGTCATCCGTGAGCGCGCGTGTGTTCCCGAGCTCCATCGAGACACCATCGAGCGCTGCCTCGAGCAGCACCAACCGTGGCTCGACCCCTGCACCACCTGGTGCTGCGAACAGATTTTCGCCAATCGTCGGCACGAGCCCCACCTTGAGCAGGCCATCCTCGATGTGCGGTTCGACACGGATCGAGACCCCCGCCAGGGCCATGCGCTTGGCCCATGACTCATCGAGCACGCCACTCGCCAACGCGCCCGCCAGCAGACCGTTCGCGAAGACGCGCCGCTGACTCGATCGCTCGATGGCTCCGAGCAAGAGCTCCGCGGCCTGCCGCGTTTCGCTCGGTGTGAGCTGCTGCTGCGAGAGCTCGTAGAAGAGCACCGGCGATGGCCCGGTGACGCGCGCCAGCTGCAGCGAAACCCACGGCGGCCAGGTCACCATCATGGCGGCGAACGGCGCGGCGGCCGAGACCACGACTGCGGCCAGCACGCCAATGACCCACGTCAGGCGTCGCTGCCCACGCTGCACGCTCGTGACCGCGCCGGCCACGGCGAGGTCGGCGTTGCATTCCGGGCATCGGGCCGGAGGACGATCGGCGAGCTCCTGCCTGCATGCGGTGCAGCGTGCCCGCCCACGTTGGCCGGCGAAGGTCGGCGTCAGCACCACCCAGCAGGGCGCAGCGAGCAGCGTGAGCATGACGAAGCCTGGCAGGTACACCCCCGTCAGGAACCGAACGGCCAGCAGCACAGGCAGCACCACGCCGAGCGAACAACACGCAGTCATGAGCACTCGGCGGTGCATCGGTACAGCAGGATCGATGAGGCTGAACGTCACACGCCAGACCGGGTCGAGCCAGCTCATCCAGCGCCGATGAGCGAGCAACTGCCGTGCCAACGACACGGACTCGACCACCTGCTGCGTCGCCACGGCTTCCCAGTACCGGATGAGCAGCGGTTGCTGGCCCACATGCACCCCATGCCTGCAGGGGCGATCCCGCACCGAAGCCAGGCACGCCGGACACACGCAGCCGCCCTCGTCCCAGATGCGCTCCACCGAGCGCGAGAGTCGACGGTTCTGCCTGAGCGCCGGGACCAGCGACACGAACACGCACAGGTAGGCGACGCCACCCATGACCCGCAGCCAGGTGCTCCCCCACGTGAACAGGAATCCGCTGGCGACCATGCTCATGACCAAGCCGAACACCATGCCGCCAAACTGCTTGCCCAGCGTGATCCGCTGGCCCATCCATTCAGCACGGGTGATCGTCCACGGCACCATGCGCGGACTGTACGCCGCCGCAACGGCACGTCGTTCACAGCGAGCGCAGGAAGGCGATCAATGCATCGCGCTCCGCATCGCCGAGCCGCCTTGTCCATCCCAACCGCTGCTTCGGATCTGCCGATGTTCCACAGCGCACTCATGCAGTGATTCGCCATTACCGTTCCCCACGTGAGCCGCCCCACCGACTACGTCCTCGGCACGCACGATCCCGAAGCCGATCGCCTGCGCGTGCAGCACGAACTCTGGCTCGATGACGCCTCGCGCGCCTGGGAGACGATCGGCGTGGCTCCCGGAGCGCGCGTGATCGACCTTGGCTGCGGGCCGGGTCTGGTCACCGAGGCGCTCGCCGAGCGCGTGGGGCCCACGGGCCGCGCCGTCGGCATCGAACTCTCGCCCGCGTTCGCGGCCCAAGCTCGTGCCCGCTGCGCGCGCTTCGGAAGCGCGGCATCGATCGAGGAACTCGACCTTGCGGCGGCCCATCTGCCTCCTGCGCTGCACCGCCAGTTCGATGCTGCGTGGATCCGCTGGCTGCTCATGTTCCTTCCGGATCCGGGGCGCGTCCTCTCGCTCGCGCACGAGGCGCTTCATCCGGGCGGCCTGATCGGCATCCACGAGTACGTGAACTACCCGACCTACGGCCTGCTCGATGGCAGCCCGCGCATCGCCGAGTTCGTCCAGCACGCCATGGCAAGCTTCGGCAAGGGCGGCGGGGATGCCAACGTCGCCAAGCGCCTTCCAGCCCTGCTCGCCATGCACGGGTTCGAGCTCGTGCACGTTCGGCCCATCGCGCGCGTGGCCCGGCCGTGCGACCCGCTCTGGCATTGGCCCGCGGGCTTCGTACGGACCTATGCACCGCGACTCGTCGAGCTTGGCTTCGCCGACCAGGCATGGCTCGAGGCCACGCTCGCCGAGCTCACCGCAGCGGAGCGTGATCCATCGAGCGTGCTCATGTGCCCGACGTTGCTCGAGCTGATCGCCGTGCGGGCCTGATCAGCCGTCCCAGCCTGCCAGCACCAACGCCAGATCGCACATCGCCGGGCGGAGCGCCCGCGAACTGATCACCGACGATTCACACTCAAGCTGCTGGAACTCTCTGGTGGTCCAG
>SYIB01000254.1 GCA_005798965.1 Planctomycetia bacterium | reverse complement strand
GCCTACGGGGGTTCGAATCCCTCTTCGCCCATTCCGTTCGAGAGCGCGGCCACCTTCGGTGGGCGCCAACCACGGCCAGCACACGCTGCTCTTCCTGCAGACCTTTCCGACCACGCGGATCCACGCCTTCGAGCCCGACCCGCGCGCCATCGAGGCCGTTCGCCGCAGCGTCACCGATCGACGCGTGACGCTCCTCGAACTGGCGCTCGGCGCAACGAACGGCCGCGCCCAGTTCCATGTGAACGGCGGGCTTCCACCCAGCGCCTCGCCGCAGCTCAAGGCGGACTATCCCAAGGGCTGGGACCAGTCAGGCTCCTTGCGAACGCCGAAGACGCACGCCACGAAGTGGCCTTGGTGCACCTTCCCGCGCACCATCAAGGTGGAGGTCCGCACCCTCGATACGTGGTCCGCCAAGCACGAGCCTGGCCCGATCGACTTCATCTGGGCGGACGTCCAGGGCGCCGAGGGCGACTTGGTGGCCGGTGGCCGCGACACGCTGGCCCGCACCAAACCCGTCTACACCGAGTGCTTCGACGATGAGCTCTACGAAGGCGCACCCACCCGCGTGGCGCTGCTCGACATGCTTCCCGGATTCGAGGTGGTCAAGCTCTACGAATCCGACATCCTGCTGCGCAACGCTGCGCTGACCTCACCGTGATTGGCCGGCCCGGTACCCGCCGGGCACTCTGCCGGCACCAATCCCATCACGCTCGACCGATGAGCGCGCGCCACGGCACGTTGGTCGCCGTGTAGAGGACCGCCAGCCCCAGCACGATCATGAACACCAACTGCAGCGAGCCGTCCTTCAACTCGGCCACGCTCCTCGATGGGTCGGCCGAGTCGTAGTACACCTCCGTGCTGGCCCCGGGCTTCTCCACCTGGAATCCACTGCCTGAATAGGTCGTACCGGCCACCTGGTAGCGATAGTCGAAGTGGAATCCAGCGCGCTCGACCCTCGGGATCCATCGAATCTTGCGCTGCTCACGCTCGACCCCCTGCTGGGGCTCGCTCGTCACGACAGCCGTCACCGGCACGGCCCGGCTGTTCAGCGAGCGCGTCTCCATCCAGTTCCACGTCACGATCGACTCAAGGCCGAGCATCACCACGAAGGCAAGAATGGACTTGACGTCGATCTGCATGGTTCACCCTCGGCGCTCAGCAACCCCGCGCGCCGTCAACTCATCCGCACGCGCCCCTCGCACTGGGCAGGATGCCCAGATCGGCGCCGTCGACCGCCGCGCTGCCATCAAGATCGGCGCCCGAGCTACCAACGCAAGGCCAGCCCAGCTTACTCCCCGAACCAACGCTCAACGGAGCCAGAGGGTGCAAACCAGACCCAGTCGCATGGGATCGGAGGCTCGAATGAACCACTGCGATTCGCTGACCGTGGCAGCGTGGTCGCCCTGAGCGCCGGCCCCGTTGCGTTGATCGCCCCCTGCTGGTCCGCAAGGTCCGCTCCCACGCTCCACACCCGGAATCCACGGCCCTCGCCGGCCATCTGCACGGGCTGGCCCGACCATGGATCGCTCGGCACCGAAGCCAGGAACGCGGGAACCAGATCGCTCGCCCGCGCCGGCCACGCCCCGCGTGCGAGCTTGAACCGCACGCACGCAGCAGCCATGTCCACGGCATCGCGCTGGGCGCGATCAGCGGCGAAGCTCCAGTTCACGCGATCGAGGGCCGGCAACAGCAGCGCTGCCATCAGGTAGCGCGACTTCGCCACCCAGTCGCCCGAGCGCAGTGGTTCGTCGTGGGTCGGCGGTGCATCGTGCAGCTGCCGGAGCGACCACGCCTTGCGGGCGAGGAGCTCGTTGGACCACGACTCGTAGAAGTCCATGAGGTCCCGGCGGTCCGCCACCCACAAGGCGGCAGCGGGACCCGTGAGCGCGATCATGGATCGATCCATCACATCATCACGGGGTTCACCGGGGTATCCCTCGCCAAGACCGTTGAGCATCATGAGGTTGGCAGCCGACGGATTGAACCAGCCGCCACCCTGGCCATCATCCGAGTACATCCACTGCACGGCATCATCGAAGGCGATCCGCTCGCTGCGCAGGTCCATCTCGGTCAGATCGCGCGGAACCGAGCGCAAGGCCCGCTGCAAGCGTGCCAGGTCATCGTCGGTGAACGCCTCGGGCATCGACTCGAGCAACATGGTCGCGCGGCTGCAGGCGACCGAGCGCATCGCGATGGCCACCAGATCGCAGATCAGGAACCGCGGCTGCTGCACCTGGACCGACATCGCGATGATGGCCGCCAAGTCATCGACAGCCATGCTGCCCTGGCCACGGCTGGCCGCCACGGTGGCATCGAGCGCCAGCGCCCGCGACGCCTGCCGAATCGAGGCCAAGTGCGGCAGGAGCACGCCAAAGGCGCGGAAGGGCCGAGCGGTGTCCGCGATGACGGCACGACTGTTGGTGACCGTGCTCTCGGTGAAGATCGCACGATCGGCATCCGAGAGCGCCTCGGTCAGCGGCATGCCCAGCACCGGCAGCGCGGTTGCCGCACGCAGCGCAGCCAGGTCCGCCGCATGCGCCGTGCACCACGCCACTTGGTCATCCCAAGTCGCCTGGCCTTCCTCGCTTGGCGATCGCCCGGGCCAGCCCACGCCGCCATCGATGCGATCCGTCTCGGTGTTGGCGGCATCAACGTGCTCGGTCAGCCCCAACCGCGGCAAGACGTCGCGGTAGCGCGGCCACGCCACGTCCTCCGGCCGTGCAGCCTTGGGCAGCCCCTCGGCCAGGCGCGCGACCGGATCAAAGGAGACCCGTGGGGCATTCGTGGCCAGGTACAGGCCGAACAGCACATACACCGCCGCGATCGCGCCAACCCCCCACGCCGTGCACCGGAACGCCTGCCCGAACGCGCGATCGATCGCCGACCGCTTGGCGATCGCCGCTGCTCGCAGCGCGCGCGCCGATGCACTCGGATCGCCGAAGGCCGCCACGGCGGCAGCGGGTGACGTTCCCGCGGCGAGCGCCTCAGCGAAGTGCGATGCCAGCTCAGCCCGCACATCATCACGTTCGGAGCGCCGCAGGCGCGTGGCCCGCACGACCCGGTCGATCAGGGCCACGATGTCGGCCGGAAGGTTTTGGCCCGTCGATGCTGCGCTCATGCCAGCACCCCCTGCACACTCGTCAGGCCCAGCGATCCCATGGCCAATGCGAGCCGATGCCAGCTCTTCGCATCAGCCGCCAGGCGCCTGCGCCCGGCGGCCGTCAGCCGGTAGTACTTGCGCGGCCGCGAGCCCGACTCATCCCATCGCGCAGCCACGAAGCCCTTGGCCTCGAGGTTGTAGAGCATTGGGTAGAGCGTGCTCTGGCCCATCGCCAGCACGCCATCGGTGCGGCGCTCGAGCGCCTCGACGATTTCGTAGCCGTACATCTCGCCGCGCTCAAGGAGCTTGAGCACCGCCACGGGGCCGGCGCCGCGCAGGAACTCACTGTCGATGTCCGCCATGATGAACCTCCGCGACCCATACTATGTGTGGCGTAGTGTCGAGTCAAGCATGGGCTGCACAGTGCCCCGCTGCCTCACGCTGGCTGGTCTCCACTGGTAGCCTTCCTGCGAACCATGTCCGCCCACCTCACCGTCCTCGTCTCGCTCGGCGTGGCGATCCTGCTGAGCCCCGAGAACCTGCTCATCGGCCTCGTGATGGCCAGCGACCGCAAGTCGCCGCGGCTGGCCGCGCTCATGTACGCCGTGGGTGCGGCGGCGGGGCTGGCCATGGGCCTCACGATCGGCTTCCTCGTCGCGCCGACGCCGCCTGTCGAGGGCGCCCCGATCCATCACACCTGGCCGCAGTTCATTGTGCGCGCGCTCATCGCAGGGCTCCTCGTGGGTGTGGGCCTGCAACGCGCCGTCAACGCCGTGCGCCACGCGCCGCTCGAGGACGAGGCCGCGATCGATGGCTCCGACAAGAAGCCCAGCCTCGCCTCGCGCGTGAAGCTCTGGTTCGCCGAGCGCTTCAAGGGCCTTGGCGGGCGCGAGATCCCGACCTGGCGCCGCGCGCTGCGTTCGGGCGTGATCGGGTTCGCGACCATGGGCATCCACCCCAAGTGCCTGTCAGTGTCGATCGCCGCCGGTCACCAGGCCATGCAGATCCTGGGTGAAGCGGACCGGGCCCTCGGCCTCGCGCTGTTTGCCGCGGTGGCACTCACGCCGTCCTGTACGCCGCTCATCGTCGAGCTCGTGCGACCTGGCGGCAGCGCCTCCATCAAGGAAGCCTGCGAGCGCTTCATGCGCGTGAACGGTCGCTGGATCGCCGCGGTCATCCTGCTTGGCGCGGGCGCCTTCGTGGCGTGGAACGCCGCACACAGCATGCCGTGACCCACGCCCAGCGGGGAAACTCCCGCGGCGACGCGCCGGTTCGATGCCGGATCCCCCAGCCCTCTACCACAAGCCGTACTCGCTCGCTGGCAGGCCAAGCCGTTCCTTGAAGGTGGACCACGTTCCCGCCGACTTGGTCACATCCTGACGGCGAGCATCCGCATCACCTGAACGAAGAAGATCCATGCGGGCCTGTGCCGTGGGATCCGATGCTGCGAGGATCTTGGAGGCTTCCTCCTGCAGCTTTGCGAATCGGTCTCCTGCATCGACATCGCCCTGCTTGGACTTGGACGTGCTGATCATGACCGAGCTGAATCGCTTGGCTTGATCGGCGAACCTCGCGTAGGACGGCTTGACGGTCCGGTCAAACCACTGCCTGCTCGTGTCCTTCCAGTCCGGATGGGCAGCGAGCATGGCGTTGGCCCGCGCGATCAGGGACAGGCGGCGGCACTCGAGCGAGAAGGCCGTTGCCCACGCCTGTGCATCCTTGCCTCCGCCGTCATAGAAGCCCTTGAGCGCCTTGGCTGCGTCCGCGTAGGCCGCGCCAAGTTCAGCGAACAACTTGTCCGGGGAGTCCGTGCTCGGCGGTGCCGCCTTCGGCGCCGAGGCGCGTGCCGGCGGCGGCGGTGGCGGTTCCTCATCACTGCATGCAGGGGCAGCCAGCACCACGCAGGCGATGCCGAGGATCGGAGGAAGGAAGCGGCGTAAGGTGCGCATGGCGAATCCTCAGGGGCTGAAGGGCATCTTGAGTCTACTCAGCCGCACG
>SYIB01000253.1 GCA_005798965.1 Planctomycetia bacterium | reverse complement strand
GTGAGCAGCCGCGCCGCCGCGCGCGGCATCAGTGAGCAGCCGCGCCGCCGTTCGACCTCAGAGGCACGCGCCCCACGCGCCGAGTAGTGCAGCCAGATCAGCGCCATCCACCACGGCATCGCGGTTGATGTCGGCCGGCCCCGCCGCAGCCCAGCCCGACAGCAGCGTGCCAAGGTCAAGCCCATCGATCACCCGGTCGCCGGAGAGGTCAGCCGGGCATGTGGGGCGGTAGCGCGCCAGGCGGTCGGGCCACTGTGCCACCCAGAGGCTGCCATCCCGCGGATCCAACTCGATCGACACGGGTGCGTACAGGCGCTGATCCGAGGGCTCGAGCGGATTGAACTGGTCGAAGGTGCGCACGGCCGTGACGCGGCCGGTGGCATCGAGGTTGAGGGCGCGGATCCAGTTCGCGGTGAAGTCGCCAATCAGCATGACGCCGCGCCAATCGAGGGGCCAGGCAGCGTCGTTGACGATCGGTCCGCCGACGGCGCAGAATCCGTTGAAGGGATCACCGACGGCACCGGCCGCGCTGCCGACGTTGGCCGCCGTCGCGGCGTTGGTCGTATAGGTCGGTGTCCGAGCCAGCGAGGTCGCGTGGTTCCACTCCACGATCGGGCGACGGTGCTCGAAGGTCGGCAGGCTGGCCGCGAGCTGTGGTGCAGGCTGCCCCACCGGCACCAGGGCAATCGAGTCGAGGTTCGGCCCGCTGTTGGACACGGTGGCGAGCCGGATCACACGCGTCCCCGGCTGCAGCGAGAGCGTGGTCGAGAGCAGACGCCAGTCACCCCACGCGCCCGTGGAGGGGAACGACCACAGGTTCACGGCGACCGAGCCATCCACGCTCACGCGCAGCGTGCGCGATGCGGTGACCCCCAGCGTGTAGCGGGCGAGCAGCGTGTACGTGCCGGCCGTGGGAACCTGCACGGTGAAGTCGATCCACTCGCCGGAGCTTGTCTGGTAGTCACGGTAGCCCGTGCCTTGGTAGCCGCGGTCATTGCCCATGACCGGCGCACCACTGGCGCTGGCCTGCTCCGCCTGGATGAACGCGAAGGGATCGAGCGACTGATCGAAGGTTGGATCGAGGGACTCCTGCCGCACGAGGTCGCGGAACCGGTGCTGCGCGGGGCTTGCCAGCCCCGTCGGCGCGTCGGGATTCAGCGTGCCCGCATCCCAGTAGCCGTTGTGCACGGTGAGCCCTTCGAAGAGCGGCCAACCGAAGTTCTGGCGCGGGCCGTCGCAGACCTGCACGTCTTCCCAGGTGCTCCAGCCCACGTCACCGATCACGCTGCGACCTGGGTTCGCCAGCGCAGGGTCAGTCGACCCGGTGCCAGGCTCGATCCATGCCCGGAACGGATTGCGAAGCCCCAAGGCGAAGACGCGGCTCTTCGCCGATCGCGGCGCCGCGGCGTCGAACCATGGATTGCTGGCGACGCCGTTGCCGGTGGCCGGGTCAAGACGAAGCACCTTGCCGTTGAGGCAGTCGATGAGCTGCGACCTGAACGCGCCGATGTTCTCCTTGGAGCGCAAGATGCCCCGCGTGAGGCCATCGTTCACCCAGCCATCGGCGACCTGGCCGCCGGTGTCGACCTCGTTGTAGCTCGCCGCATCGCCGGTGGTGACCAGCAGCGTTCCGTCGCGGCCGAACATGAGCGTGCCCGGGCCATGCGACTGGTGCACGATCGGGATCCCGGTCGAGGCGCTCTCGCCCAGCAGCACCGTGCGCGAGGACGGATCGATCGCCGTGAAGCCCGATGCGGGCGTGAGTCGGTAGCGCGTGATGCGGCTGATGGTGGCTGTGAAGTACGTGTCGGTCGTGGAGCTGTACTGCGGCGTGCCGGCGAGGTCGAGATGGTGGCGATCCACGACGTACATGAGGTAGATGAAACCGTTCTGCGCGACCTGCGGATGCGCCACGACCGACATCAGGCCGTAGTCGCGCCATCCGCCGACTTCGTCGCGCAGGTTCAGCGCGGGTGCCGCGGCGCGCGATCCATCGGGCTCGAGGATCCACACCGCACCCTGCCGTTCCCACACGAGCATGCGGCCCGCGGGCAGCGGTTCGGTGCCCATGACTTCGTTCCACGAGCCGCCGACGAACGACTTGGCGATGCCGGCCGGTGGTGCGGGATGGGCCGCCGCCATGAGGGCGAGACCGAGGAGCGGAACTGCGGCACAGGGCATCGCGCGAAGGTAGCACCGCTTGGCAGGTCTCCCAACGGCGAGAGGCCCAGACGACGCACATCGAGTCCAAGAACTGGCCATGGGAGCCCGGCACCGGACCCATGGACCGGTTTGATGCACCCCGCCCTTGCGCCGAGGCCATCCCGATGCCATAACCAAGGAGTCCATTCATGACCTCGCGACCGACCATCCAGAGCTTGGCCGGCGTCGTTGCCCTTCTGGCAACGCCGTGGGTCGCGGCACAGGTGGTGCCCTTCACGAGCGAGCATGCGGCGCGAGGGGTCATCTACAACATGACGCTCTCGCCGCCCTTCGACCTGCCGCAAGAGGGCTACGGCATGGCGGTCGCCGACCTCGATGGGGATGACGATCTCGACCTCGTGCTGACTGGCCGCGCGGATGGACTGATCGGCATCTTCGAGAACACCGGCAGCGGTTCCTTCATCAACCGC
>SYIB01000252.1 GCA_005798965.1 Planctomycetia bacterium | reverse complement strand
CGTCGGGCGTGTACGGGACCCCGGCACTTGGGTACGATCGAACGACGCCGGGAACGGATGCCCGGCGGATGCACTCAAGGCACGAGTGGTGGTTCGGAAGGCGTGGCCAGGAAGGCGTGAATCGCATGCGGAGCGAAGCAGTTGGGCAGTGTGGCTCGGGCACGGCGCCCTCGGCGTCGACCGATCCGGTCTTCGGCGGAAAGCGCGTCCATTTCATCGGGATCGGCGGGTCGGGCATGAGCGGCCTTGCGCAGCTCCTGCAGCGGCGCGGCGCGCGCGTCAGCGGCACCGATCAGTCCTGGAGCGATGTGCTCGATCGGCTTGGCGGTGATGGGATCACCGTCTCGGTCGATGCCCAGCCCACCGAGCTGCCGGCCTGCGACCTCGTGGTGGCCAGCGCAGCGGTGAAGGATCACCATCCCCTGCTTCAGGCCGCGCGCCGTCAGGGCATCGAGATCCTGAACTACGCGCAGGCGCTCGGCCGCGTGATGATCGGCCGCACCGGCATCTCGATCGCCGGAACGCACGGCAAGAGCACCACCACCGGCATGCTGGCGCACGTGCTGATCACCGCGGGCATCGATCCGAGCTTCATCGTCGGGGCGACCTGCAACCAGATCGGCGGCGGAAGCCGCGTGGGCACCGAGCGGATTCCCGCCGGGTCGCTCGCGGGTGCCCCGGGGGTCATGGTCGCCGAGGCGTGCGAGTACAACCGCTCGTTCCACAGCCACCGCCCCACGCTCGCCCTGATCAACAACATCGAGGAAGACCACCTCGACTTCTACACCGGTGGCCTCGACGAGATCATTGTCTCGTTCAACGCCTTCGCGGCTCGCCTGCCCGACCGCACGCAGGGCGGCCGACTGCTGATCGCCCACGACGGCGCGCACCGGCGCCGCGTGACCGCCGGCCTGTCCTGTGCCGTGAGTTCGTTCGGCTTCGCCGCGCTCGCGGACTACCGCGTGCAGTTCGATGCCCAGACGCGCGAATGCAGCGTGTCCCACCGAGGGTCGGAGCTGCTGCGCTGGACAAGCCGCCTGCTTGGCGACCACAACGTGCTGAACTCCACAGCCGCGGGAATCCTCGCCACGTGGGTGGGCGCTGACCGCGCTCGCATCGAAGAGGGCCTGTCGACCTTCGGTGGCGTGGACCGTCGGCTCCAGCACATGGGTGATCGCTCGCTGGCGACTGGCGGAACGGTGCGCGTGTACGACGACTACGGCCACCACCCGACCGAGGTCGATGCGACGCTGCGCGCCATTCGCGCCGGGCTTGCGCCCACCCGACTGGTGTGCGTGTTCCAGCCGCATCAGCACAGCCGCACGCGCCACCTGCTCGATGAGTTCGCGCAGTCCTTCGGCAACGCCGACATCGTGCTCGTACCCGACATCTACTTCGTTCGCGACAGCGCCGAGGACGCGCAGAGCGTGTCCAGCGCCGACCTCGTCGCCAAGTTGCGCGATCGCGGCGCACAGGCGTGGCACATCCCATCGTTCGAGGAGATCGTGCAGCGGCTGGACGAGATCGCTCAGGACGGGGACTTGGTCGTCGTCATGGGTGCTGGCCCGGTGTGGGAGATCGGCCGAGATTGGCTGGCGCGCGCGGCAGTCCCGGCCATCGGATCGAAGCCGTGAGCTCGACCATGGATCGCCACTGGACGAGCCTCTTCAGCGACCTTGATGTCCAGGTGCAGGCCGATGCGCCGCTCGGGCCGCTCACCTGGTTCGGCGTCGGTGGCCGCGCCGATGCGCTGGTGACGCCCAGCTCGCCGCAGGCGCTCGCCGAGCTGGTGCGACGCTGCCGCCACAACCAGATCCGCGTGCGCGTGCTCGGCTCGGGCGCGAACCTGCTGGTCGATGACGTCGGCGTCGAGGGCGTGGTGATCAGCCTGAACCATGAGTCGTTCGCCTCACTCGAGGTCAACACCGAAGGCGGCATCGAACTCATGAAGGTCGGTGCCGGGCATGACCTGATGAAGCTCGTGACCGAGTGCGCCCGCCGCGGGCTCGCCGGGATCGAGGGCATGACCGGGATCCCGGCGCAGGTCGGCGGTGCACTCGCGATGAATGCGGGCGGCCGCTACGGCGAAATCGGCGATGCGGTGCACGCCGTGGCGATCGTCCGGCCCGATGGCGAATTGCGCGTCTATGCCAAGAGCGAACTGCACTTTGCCTATCGTCACGCCACGCTGCCCGAGGGCGTGATTGCGTGGGCCACCTTCTCCATGCGCGAGGACAACCCGCTCTCCGTGCGCGCGCGCGTGCAGGAGTACATGGCCTACAAGAAGTCCGTCCAGCCGATGTCCAACAGCGCCGCGGGCTGCATGTTCAAGAACCCCGTCGATCCGTCGACGGGCCAGCGGGTGAGCGCGGGCAAGCTCATCGACGATGCGGGGCTCAAGGGGCACCGGTCCGGGAAGGCGTTCATCAGCGATCGGCATGCGAACTTCTTCACCTGCGAGCCAGGTGCCCGCACCGACGACCTGCGTGAACTCGTGCGCGTTGCCCAGCGCGCTGTGCGCGATCGCACCGGGCTTGGCCTCGAGACCGAAGTGGTCTTCTGGAGCCGACACGGAGACGGCTCATGACCCGAACAAGCGTGCTGGTCCTGAAGGGCGGCCCCGACGCCGAGCGCGACGTGAGCCTGCGCAGCGGCGGCCGCGTCGCCCAGGCGCTCCGCGACGACGGCACCTTCGACGTGATCGAGTTGGCGATCGAT
>SYIB01000251.1 GCA_005798965.1 Planctomycetia bacterium | reverse complement strand
TCGGCGCGCAGGCACATGGCCCTGTCGGCCTTCTCGCCGACGACCTTGTAGGCCGGATCGTCCTCGAACTTGCGGTTGAGGCCGCCCGGGCCGAGGGCCGAGAGGCGGCGCTCGTGGACCAGCATCGAGAGCGGGTTCGTCTGGTCGACCACCTGCGAGAGCTCGCTGCGGCCGAAGAAGAACTCGATCGCGCTCGACACGCTCTTGGTGTTCACGAGGTCCGCGATCTTGACCGCCGTGTCGGTCGGATCCTTGACGTTCATGCGCTCCTGCACGGTGCGCTTGAGCTTGAGGAAGCCCTTGCGCATTTCCTCGACCGACAGCTCGTCGAGCGTGCGAAGGCGGCGGTTGCCCAGGTGGTCGATGTCATCGACGTGCGCACGGCGCTTGCTGCTCTCGACCGGCTTGCGCAGCTCGAGCATGTATCGGATGACCGCAAGGAAGTCCTCGGCGCGCAGGCACATGGCCCTGTCGGCCTTCTCGCCGACGACCTTGTAGGCCGGATCGTCCTCGAACTTGCGGTTGATGCGGAAGCGGCCGACGCGGCCGAGGCGGTAGCGATTGTCGTCGAAGAACTTCTCGTTGAAGAGGTCGCGCGCCTTTTCGATCTGCGGCGGGTTGCCCGGACGCAGGCGGCCGTAGATGCGCAGCAGGGCGGCCTCGTGCTCGGTGGCCTCGGCCAGGAAGTCCAGGCGCTCCTCGGCGAGCGTGTTGAGGATCAGCGGATCGCCGGGGTTGACGATGCATCGCACCGACTTGAGGACCTTGGCGCTCTGCCGCAGGATCTCTGCGGTCTTCTCGCCGAACGGCACGCCGACCTTGCAGAGTTCCTCACCGGTGTCGCTGTCGACGATGAGTTCGGCCGAGTAGAACTCGGGCTTGATCTTCTCGACGCGGACGTCCTCGACCTCGTAGAAGGCCTTGAGGATGGTCTCGGTCGAACCGAAGCGGTCGTCGAGCGCGCGCAGGAAGGTGGTCGCCGCGAGCTTGGTGCTCTGGTCGATGCGCATCGCCAGGACATCCTTCTTGTTCACCTCGAGCTCGAGCCACGAACCGCGCTCCGGGATGATGCGCGCCGAGTGCAGCGGGCGGTCACCGATCGAGCTGGCGATCGAGAAGTCGACGCCGGGCGAGCGATGGAGCTGCGACACGATCACGCGTTCGGAGCCGTTCACGATGAACTCGCCGCCGCGCAGCATGATCGGGATGTCGCCGAGGTAGATGTCCTCTTCGATGACTTCCGCGCTGCCTTCGCGGGTCATGCGCAGCTTCACGCGCAGCGGCATGCCGAAGGTCAGGCGCAGCTCGCGGCACTCGTCTTCCGTGTGCTGCGGCTCGCCGAAGTAGTAATGGACGTACTCGATCTTCATCGAGTCGTCGTAGCTCGCGATGGGGAAGACCTCGCGCAGCAGGCTCTCGAGGCCCACGAGCGCATCGCGGTCGGTGGGGTCCTTGCCCAGCTGGAGGAAGCGCTCGTACGCGTTGCGTTGAACGCGATCGAGGGCAGGGACCGCGACGGCATCGCCGCGCTTGGAGAAGTCACGCACGTTCTTGTTCGCCATGTTGTCGTTCACTCGTTGGGGTGCGCGCGACGCCGGGCCTGCACCTCGAGAGCAACGAGCGGAACATGGTTGGCTACGCAACCTGCCCGCATCGGCCTCATCGTGCTATTGGGTCCCAACGCCAAGTCCCGGAGTATAGGGGGAATGACGTGATTTCTGCAACTCGGGGGTGGACTTCCCGGTGGGGGTTCCTGGCTGCCAAACCGACCCCAAAACGGCACAGGCGCCCCGGAGTCCGGGGCGCCTGGCTCGATGCTGGGTTGGCATGCTGGCCTCAGGGCCAGCCGAGGGTCACTTGACAGCGACCTTGGCGCCGGCGGCCTCGAGGGCAGCCTTGACCTTGTCGGCTTCGGGCTTCTCGACCTTCTCCTTGATGGCCTTGGGGGCGCCATCGACGAGGGCCTTGGCTTCGGCGAGACCGAGGCCGGTCGCTTCGCGGACGGCCTTGATGACGCCGATCTTCTTGTCGGCCGGGCAACCTTCCAGGATGACGTCGAACTCGGTCTGCGCAGCGGCAGCCGGGGCAGCTTCGCCACCGCCGCCAGCCATCATGACCGCTCCGCCGGCGGCGGGCTCGATGCCGTACTTGTCCTTCATGTAATCAGCCAGGTCGACGGCTTCCTTCAGGGTGAGGGAGGCAATCGAGTCGCCCAGCTGGGTGATCTTCGCTTCGAACGTCTTGGTTTCGGTCTCGGACATGGTGAACTCTCCAAATCGTGCTTTCCAGAGGAGCGCGAACGCCGCGCTTTTAACCCCGAGGGGCCAGTGGTCAGCGGTTGACGTGGTCTGTGTGGATCAGCCGGCCTTGGCTGCGATGGTCTCGCCCTTTTCGAGGCGTGACTCGATTTCCTTGACGATGCCCATCACGCTGCCACCCGGGCCCTTGACGGCGCCCATGAGCTTGCGTGCGGGGGACAGGACGAGGGTGACGACCTTGGCCTGCGCTTCTTCCCTCGTGGGGAACTCGCTGAGGCGCTTGACGCCGGCGTCGCCGCCGAACCAGGTGCCATCGATGCACGCGCCCTTGAGGACGAGCGCTTCCTGGTCCTTGGCCATCTTCACGAGATCGCGGGCGATGCCGACGACCGAGTCGCCGCCATAGACCACCGCGGTGGGACCGCTGAGGCCCGGGGCGAGGACCTCGAGGGCGGTTCCCTCGAAGGCCTTGCGCGCCAGCGCATTCTTGACGACGGTGACACGCACCTGCTTGGCGTGCATCTTCAGGCGAAGGCCGGTGTTGTCGGTGCCGGCCATGCCGCGCAGTTCGACGAGCACGGCGCCTTCGACGCCCGTGAAGCGCTTCTTGTATTCACGGACGATCATGTCCTTGATGGTCTTGCTCATGGGTGTGTTCCTTCGGGGCTCAGAGGGCGACCTGGATGCCAGGGCTCATCGACGCTGCAATGACGCACTTGCGGATGTAGGTCCCCTTGGCCGAGGCGGGCTTGGCCTTGGTGATCACTTGGATGAAGTGGCTGAGGTTCTCGGCGAGGTCTTCGTCCTTGAAGCTCATCTTCCCGATGATGCAGTGGACGTTGCCGCCGTCGTCGTTGCGGTACTCGGTCTTGCCGGCCGCGTATTCCTTGACGGCGTTGACGACGTCTTGGGCGACCGTACCGGCCTTGGGGCTGGGCATGAGGCCCTTGGGACCAAGCACCTTGCCGAGCTTGGACACCACGCGCATCATGTCGGGGCTGGCCACGGCGACGTCGAAGTCCATCCAGCCGCCTTCGATCTTGGCGACGAGTTCGTCGGCGCCCGCCTCGACGGCGCCGGCGGCCTTGGCAGCGGCGACCTTGTCAGCGTTGCAGAAGCACACGACCCGCGCGCTCTTGCCGACGCCCTTGGGGAACGCGATCGAGCCGCGCAGCGCCTGGTCGGCGGCCTTGGGATCGATGCCCAAGTGCACCACCACGTTCACCGTCTGGTCGAACTTGGGGGCCTTGTACTGACGCAGCGCCTTCACTGCATCGTTGGGGGCAAGCGCCTGGGAAACGAGGCGATCGTTGTTGAAGCGCACACGCTTCGAGTGTCCGATGACGACCTTCTTGGCCATGGGTTCAGTTCTCCACCGTCACGCCCATCGAGCGTGCGCTGCCTGCGATGACCCGCATGGCGGCTTCGACCGTCGCGGCGTTCATGTCCTTCATCTTGCCTTCGGCGATCTTGCGAAGCTGGGCTTGCGTGATCTTGCCGACCTTCTTGGTGTTCGGCTCGCCCGAACCCTTGTCGAGCTTCAGTTCAGCCTTGATCAGCTCGCTGGCAGGGCTCGACTTGATCTCGAAATCGAAGGTGCGGTCCGAGTAGACCGTGACGATGCAGCCGACCACGCGGCCGTTGAGCTCGCGCGTGGCATCGTTGAACTTGGTGATGAACTGGCCGGGGTTGACGCCGTTGGCGCCAAGGACTGGACCGAGCGGCGGGGCAGGGGTTGCCTTGCCGCCGGGGGCCATGATCTTGAAGACCTTTGTGACTTTCTTTGCCATCGTTTGAACCTCCCACCACGCCAGACCTCCGCCGGTCTCGAGGCCCTTCGCCGGACAGCGAAAGGTGCGTAGTAGTTCGTGCGGTACTGAATTGTGAGTCGCGAAGGCTAGCGGCTCCCCCGCGGATCCGCAAGGGCCGTGACGGCGGAATCGGCTCCGTCTGCACGCGCCAAGCCATGGACCAGCAAATCGATGGCTCGGATCCGAAGGTGTCCGGTAATGCCGATCCCGGCCGCATGAGGGACGAGGTTCCTCTATCAATAGAGGTATGGCTCAGTCCTTCCTCGATGAACTGCGTTGGCGTGGCATGCTTTCCCAGACCGCGGGCGAGGGCATCGAGGCCCACCTGGCCGGCGGCGCGAGGACCGCGTACTGCGGCTTCGATCCCACGGCCGACAGCCTGACGCTGGGGAACTATGTCGCCCTGAAGCTGCTCGCCCACTGGCAGCGCTCGGGGCATCGGCCGATCGTGGTCGTGGGTGGTGGCACCGGGCTGATCGGCGATCCCAGCGGCAAGAGCGCCGAGCGCCAGCTGCTGGATCCTGAGCAGGTGAGGGCGAACATCACGGGGCAGCGTCGGATCTTCGAGCGCATGCTCGACTTCTCCGGCCCCAACGCAGCCATCGTCGTCGACAACGGCGAGTGGCTCGGCCGCCTCGGATACATCGACGTGCTGCGCGATGTGGGCAAGCACTTCAGCGTGAACCAGATGATCGTGCGCGATTCGGTGGCGAGCCGGCTCAACAGCCGCGAGCAAGGGATCAGCTACACCGAGTTCAGCTACATGATCCTGCAGGCGTACGACTTCCTGCACCTCCACCGCACTCGGCACTGCACGGTGCAGCTCGGTGGCAGCGACCAGTTCGGCAACATCGTCAGCGGCATTGACCTGATCCGCCGCTGCGCTCCGCGCGAGGGCGATGCACCGGGGTCTTCCTTCGGCGTCACCGCACAGCTGCTCACCAAGGCTGATGGCGGAAAGTTCGGCAAGAGCGAGCAGGGCGCGGTGTGGCTCACGGCTGACCGCACCTCGCCCTACCGATTGCATCAGTACCTCCTGAACTCCGCCGATGCCGACGTGGTGAAGTTCCTGAGGTGGCTCACCTTCCTTCCGAGCGAGCGCATCGCCGAGCTCGAGACGGCGCACGCCGCGAATCCGGGCGGCCGTGACGCGCACCGTGCACTCGCCGACGAACTCGTCACGCTCCTGCACGGTGCGCAGGAGTGTGCGCGCGCGGTCGCCACCGCGAAAGCGCTCTTCAGCGGCGATGTGCAGCAGCTCGATGCCGGGCAGGTCGCCGATGTGGCCGGTGAGGTCCCGTCGTGGTCGGTCACGGCCGATCGACTCGCGGCAGGCATTCCGCTCGTCGATGCGCTCGCCGACAGCAAGGTCCTTGCGGCCAGCAAGCGCGAGGCCCGTGAGTTCCTGCAGGCCGGCAGCGTGCTGGTGAATGGCGTGAAGGCCTCGCCCGATGCGATGCTCACCGAGCGCGAACTCATGCACGGCTGCGCGGCGCTCGTGCGGCGCGGCAAGAAGCAATGGTGCGCGATCGTGCGCGCGTGACGAAGGCGCTACTCGCGGCGCGGGGGTGTTGCTGGTGAGGGAGCAGGTGCATCGGGAGCCCCGATCGGCACCAGCACCAGCCTGATCGCCACGCTTGCCGCAGGCTGTTCGCCCGCACGCGTGGGTTCGAGCCCCGGCGGCAGGTTCCAGTGCGTGATCGGCAGGATCAGTTCGCCGGCCGCGAGCTGGCGATCGGCAAGGTCGACCTGCGCATAGACCGTTCCGCTCCAGTCCTCAAGCGCTGCGACTGCTGCACGGGGACCGCTGACCTCGACCTGCAGCACCGCAGGCTCGCCCTCGATGCGGACGGTGTACTCATTGAAGGCGCGCGGGCTCGCATTGATCCGCAGGGGTACACGCGGAATCACGGTCATGCCGCGGTCGCGGCGAAGCCGTGCCTTCACGGTGGCCTCGGCTGGCTCGATGCTCACGTGATCCGCCCAGGTCGCCAGTTCGGTCGGCGCGCGAAGCGCTGCGGTGACGCTGCGCGGCTGGTCGGTCGCAAAGCTCGACAGTTCGAGAAGCGCGTTGACCTTGCGCGGTTCGGGCCAGACCGCGACGGCCTCGGCAGGCAGCCGAACCGTGGCCTCGGCCGGTTCGACCACGGCGTCGCCATCGACCTGGTCCGATCGCAGCGGCAGCGCAATGCCCGCCTTCACCGTCACGATGGTCCCCATGCTGAGCCGCATCGAGGCCGGCTCCACGGACAGGATCGCCAGTTCGCGCATGGGCTGCGATGCGGCCTGCAGTGCTTGAGCGACATCGACGCTGTAGTCGCCGGCATCGGTCGGCACGACATCGAGGGCGATGCCGGCGGCGAGCGCACGCCGCGCACGATCGACGGCCGAGCGTGAGCCGTTCACACGGACCTCGATCGTCTCCTTGGAAGTTCCCTTGGCCACATAGACCTCGGCGCCCGGGGGCACCTGCACCTGCACGCGACCCGAGAAGGATTCGGTCACGCTGGTCCGCTCGGCGGCGAGCATCCAGATCGCCAGCGTCAGGAGCGTGGCGGCCACGATGTTGAATCCCTGCGACCGGAGGAAGGCGATCATGCGGCCTCCTGGCGACGCTGGGCGCGCGAGGCACCGACGAGCCTGCGTGCGAGCGCTTCACCCACGCGTTCGCGGTCGATCGGATCGCCGAGGCTGCCGCGCTCGGCCAGTCGGATCAGGCCGGTCTCCTCGCTCACGACCACCACCAGGGCATCGGTATCGAGCGTGACGCCGACGGCTGCGCGGTGACGTGCGCCGTGCGCCGCGGTATCCACCTCGCCGCCGGCGAGCGGCAACTCCACGCTTGCCGCGACGATCCGGTTGCCGTGCACCACCACGGCCAGGTCGTGCAGCGGGCTGTTCGGCCAGAACAGCGACTCGATCAGGCGTGGCTCCAGCCGGGCATCGAGCTGCACGCCTGACCGCGTGAGGTCTCCCAGTGCATCACCGCGTTCAATCACGATGATCGCGCCGATGTGCGCGCGGGACAGCGTGCGCACGGCGCTGGCGATCGACTCGGCATCGGTCCGGACGCGGGTGCGCGAGGGGAGCAGAGATTCCCCAAGCCGGACGAGGCCCTGCCGCAGTTCAGGCCCGAACACGACGAGCATGCTGATGAGCAGCGCGGCCAGGAGCGCATCGACGATGAGCCGGAGTCGCGCGAGCTCATCGCCCAGGGATGCGAGCGGCCGCACGAGCAGGACGAGCGCCACCACCACGATCAGCGTGCCGCGGAAGGAGCCAGCACCGCGCGTGCGATCGAGAAAGCGCAGCACCATGTACGACGCGATCCACACCAGCGACAGCTCGACGGCGAGCACCCATGGGTTGGTCGATCGCAACGTGTGCAGCAGGGCATCGAACATGGCGGCGCGGCTAGGATAGCCCTCATGTCCAGGAGTGATTTCGAGCTCGGTCGGTTCGGTGGCGTGTGCGCACTCACTGGCGAGGCGATCGCCCCGGGTGCGCCCTTCGTGGCCGCCATGGTGGAGCAGGATCTTCCCGATGCACCACCCTTTGCGCGCCTGGACGTGAGCGTGCAGGCGTGGGACGGGGGACACCGCCCCGATCGGCTGCTGGCGTTCTGGCGAACCACCGCTCCCGAGCCCGGCCAGAAGCGCCAGGCCTTCATCAACGATGACACGCTGCTGGACATGGTCCGTCGCATGGAGGATGCCGACCCGCGACGGGCGCGCTATCGGTGGTTGCTCGCGCTGATTCTTCTGCGAAAGCGTGTCCTTCGTCACCTGCGGATCGACCAAGGGCCCGACGGCGAGCGCTGGCTCTTCATGCCGCGCGGGGCCGATGAGGGCACGGAGCCGATCGCCGTGGCCAACCCGGGTCTGCGCGACGATGAAGTGCAGGAACTGGCCGACCAGCTCGGCGAAGTCCTGCGGAGCGAGGCATGAGGTTCTTCGCTGCGCTGGCGGGCACGGCCATGCTCTTCATCGCAGGCTGCTGCACAGCCCGACCGATGCAGGCACCCATGCCGATCGAGGAGTTCCGATCGCGCCAGGCCGCGCGCGTGGAACGCACCGCCGCCATCACGGCGACCGGAACGCTTGAGTTGCGATGGCGCGACGCGGGCGGCGAGCATTTCGAGTCCGTCGAGGCGCAGTGGTGGCTCGAGCGGCCGGAATCCATGGCGCTGCTGCTCAAGAAGCTTGGCGAGCGCATGGCGCTGGCTGGTCGCGACCGGGATGAGGCGTGGGTGATCGATCTGCGTCCCAAGCCCCCGCAGTTGCGCGTGATCACTCGGGGCGAGGAGCCCGAAGGCTGGGCGCAGGCTCTCTTGCCGATGCATCTGCCGTGGTTGCTTGGGGTCGCGCCGCTGCCGACGGCCGAACCGATGCGCTCGTGGGATGAAGACGGGCTGGCGTGGTCATCGTGGGGGGATCGTGCGATCGGCTGGGATCATCTGGGGCGACCGCGAGCCGCGAGCATCCTGGTTGATGATCGCATCGTGGCCGCCTCGGAGCTCGACGCCAGCCAGTGGCGCACGCTGGCTGGGATGGATGTGCTCTGTGGGCATTGCAGCCTGCGCTCACCTGCACATGGTGCGACCGCGGACCTGTACCTCTATGAGCCAGCCTCGTTCGAGCCTGGCACGAAGGCCAAGGTGCTGAAGCTCGCCGAGATCCGCCAAGCGCTGCAGCCGGAGGTGATGCCGTGATCGGCCCGCTGCTCGTCGGGGGCCGTATCAGGTCCATCCTGATCGCATCGATGATGGCTGTGCTCGCGACGTGCGCGCATGCGCAGCGCGCCACGGGCGACGGCATGCTCCGCGTGGCGTCGAGTGGCGACCACGTGTGGGTGGTCATCCCCACCTCGGGAGCCGGGGGCACGCAGGGCGCGCGAGTCATGCACCACACCGCGGACATGGGGCCGCTGGGCATGCGCCAAGCGTTCGAGTTTGCACGACCAGTGGTGGATCTGGTCGCCACGGGCGACCGGCTTTGGATCGTGTTCGGTCCTGAGCAGGGGCGGCCCGGCGAACCGGTCTTTGACGTGGCCAGCTCGACCGTCCGGCGCAATCTGGCGGTGGGCACGTACTACGACCTGCCGCTGGCCTCGATGAATCTCGAGCCTCAGGTGGCAGCCGATGGCTGGCGAGGCATCGCAGCCCTGCCGGGCTCGCCCGCGGTTGCCCGAAGGACGCCGTCGGGCGTCGAACTGGTGCGCCCGACTGCAACGACATGGAGCCCGGTCGATGTCCCGGCCGATCTTCCGGACTCATCATGGTTCGTGCCGTGGCCCGTGCAGGGCCAACCGTCCGCCGCGCTCGCGGCGATCGAGGGCGATGCGCTCCGGACCTGGACGAGACTGGGCGATCAATGGACCTCGCAGCGTTGGCCCGTTCCTTCGGCTGCCATCCACGTGGTTCCCGGCGCATCACGTCCGACGGTGTTGAACCTGAGCGAAGGTCGTCGTGAACTCGTGTCGCTCACGTCGTCGGGCGCGGTCGTCGCACATGAACTCCATGCGAGCATCGAGCCATGGTGCGTCGCTGGGCGAGGTGATCGCTTCGTGGTCTTCAGCCTTCGTGGCGAGGCTCTGTTCATGTCGGTGCTCGGCATGGATGGCGCCGCGGCCTCGGAGTCGGAACCGGTCAAGGAGCAGGCGCGCACCACCGGGCTCTGGCTGCATTTGCCGCTGCTCGGGGCGATCACGGTCGCGGCACTCCTGGCCGTCTTCTTGCTGCGATCGGGTCCCGAGGCTGCCGGCGTGTTGCCCGCGGGTTGGGAGCCGCTGCCCCTGGGCCGCCGCGCGCTGGCGCTCCTCATCGATCTGGTGCCCGGTGCGATCGTGGCGATGCTGCTGCTGCACGTTTCAGCACGTGAGTTGCTGGCGATGCCGTCATGGACTGCAGACTCCACGGCCGCCGCGGCCTCGAGCCTGATGCTCGTCGTGGGGTGGGCGCAGGCCTCCATCGTCGAGTCGTTCCTCGGGGCGTCGATCGGGAAGTGGCTGGTCGGCGGTGTCGTCGTGAGCACCGAGCCGGGATCGCCCTGGCGTGCCTCGGTGGCGCGACGGGCGCTGCGCTGCCTCTTGGCGCTCGTGGTCCTGTTTGCACCGGCGCTGGGATTCCTCACCATGGTGCATCCAGTCCTGCAGGGCTTGCCGGAACAGCTCACCCGCACGGCAGTCGCCCGCCGTGCTCGCGAGCCGGTCCCGCCGCCGCCGCCCATGCCGTGACGGCCTCGATGCAGAGCAGCCGTTGGGCTGGCTGACCGGGTTCGCGTGCAGCGAGCCCCGATTGGGTCAGGGGTTCTTGCGTTCGAGGTGCCCGCCGAAGCCCTTGCGCATGGCGCTGCAGACCTTGTCGGCGAAGAGAGCCTCGCCACGGCTGGAGAAGCGCTCGAAGAGCGAGGCCGTGAGAACGTGCGCCGGCACGCCGAGGTCGACGGCTGCCTGCACGGTCCAGCGTCCTTCGCCACTGTCGCTCACTCGGCCTGCGAAGGAGTCGAGGTTGGGGTCGCCCGCCATGGCCTGAGCAGTCAGATCAAGAAGCCAACTTGGAATGACTGAACCGCGTCGCCAGAGTTCGGCGATGTCGGCGAGGTCGAAGTCGTATTGGTAGTGCGAGGGATCACGCAGCGGCGTCGATTCCGAACTTGCCGCCGCCGGCGCGAGGCCGCGATTGGCTTGGCGGAGCAGGTTGAACCCTTCTGCATAGGCGGCCATGAGCCCGTACTCAATGCCGTTGTGGACCCTCTTCACGAAGTGCCCGGCGCCAGTGGGACCGCAGTGCAGCCAGCCTTCCTCGGCGCGGCCGCCACGAGTCTCGCGGCCGGGTGATGGGGGCACGTTGCCGCGCCCGGGCGCGAGCGAGCGCAGGATCGGTTCCAGTCGTGCCACGGCTTCGTCTGGACCGCCGACCATGAGGCAGTACCCGCGCTCAAGGCCCCACACGCCGCCGCTCACGCCGGCGTCGACCCAGTGGATGCCACGCGGAGCGAGTCCTGCCGCTCGGCGGAGATCATCCTGCCAACACGAATTGCCGCCCTCGACGATGGTGTCACCCGCATCGAGCAGGGGCGCGAGCTCGGACACGACCTGGTCGACGATGCCTGCGGGCACCATGATCCAGAGGACTCGAGGTGCCGGCAGGGCAGCGATCAGGTCCTTGATGGAGGCCACAGTCCTGCCGCCAGCATCGTCATAGGCCGTACGGGCGGCGGCACCGGGGTCGAAGCCAATGCACGAGTGGCCGTCGCGGCCAAGCCGTCGCGCCATGCCCAATCCCATGCGACCGAGCCCAACCATCCCCATATCCATGCGTGCCTCCTTGGCGAGCGCCGGAATATAGTCCGTCATCCTCGATGCGGCGGAACACCTCGATCACCCTGTGCGGATGGGCATGAGGCGCGTCGCCTGACGTGCGGCGATAGCATTGGGATCCCACGATCGGCACTCCGAAGGCCCCACGAGGACACCACGTTGGCACGCAAGACCCGTCAGAAGCTCGGTGAGATCTTGGTCGAGCTCAAGCTCATCACGAAGGAGCAGGCCGACAAGGCTGCCGAGTCAGCCAAGAGCAGCCGCAAGCGCATTGGCGAGACCCTCATCGAGATGGCCATCTGCGGGGAGGAGCACGTTGCCAGGGCACTCGGTGCACAGTTCGGCCTGGAGTACCTGAACCTTGACCGCCCGGAAGATCGCAACAAGGTCTCGATGACCGCGATTCCGCAGGAGGTGATGAAGAAGTTCTTCGTCCTCGGTTATGTTGGTGAAGGCACGAAGAAACGGCTGGTCATCCACGATCCGCTGGATCTGGAGTCGTTCGACCAGCTCCGGTTCCGTGTGGGTGCAGAGCCATTCGCCATTGCGAGCCTGACCCAGATCAAGTCGCTCATCGAGGGTGGTGGTGGCGCGGCCGCGGCGCTGGGGCCAAAGAATCTGGTGACCGCGTCGATCGATACGAGCATGGACCGCGGCGCCAGCATGGACCGCGGCGCCACCATGGACCAGACCGAGAAGGAAGCCAAGCTCGAGCAGGGGGTCGTCAAGCTCGTGGATCGACTCATCACCAATGCCGTGCAGGGCCGCGCGAGCGATATCCACATCGAGCCCCGCAAGGAAAACGTGATCGTGCGCTACCGGGTCGATGGCGAGTGCGTCGTGATCGGCGACATTCCCAAGAAGATGCAAGGTTCGCTCCTGGCCCGCGTCAAGCTCATGGCGGGCGTGAACATCTCCGAAAGGCGCATCCCGCAGGACGGCCGCATCAAGTTCGAGGTGGATGGCATCAAGATCGACTTCCGCGTGTCAAGCTGCCCGGCGGTGCATGGCGAGAGCATCGTGCTGCGTATTCTGCGGCCCGACAGCGCCAACACGGCGCTGACCACGCTGGGGCTCGAGTCCGACAGCCTCGATCAGTTCAATCGCATCATTCGCCGGCCCAACGGGATCTTCTTGGTGACTGGCCCGACGGGCTCCGGCAAGACGACCACGCTCTACGCCGCGCTGCAGACGCTGAACACACCGGGCGTGAAGATCATCACCGCCGAGGACCCCGTCGAGTACCAGTTCAAGGGGATCAATCAGTGCCAGGTGCGCGAGCACATCGGGTTCACGTTCAATGCGATCCTCAAGAGCATGCTCCGTCAGGCGCCCAACGTGATCCTGGTGGGCGAAATCCGTGACCGTGAAGTGGCGGACATTGCGATCCAGGCCGCGCTTACGGGCCACCTGGTGTTCAGCACGCTGCACACGAACGACGCGCCAAGTTCGGTCACCCGACTCATCGACATGGGCGTGAAGCCGTTCCTCGTGGCGAGCTCGATCCAAGCCGTGCTCGGCCAGCGCCTGGTGCGCTGCCTGCACAAGTGCAAGGTCCACAACCCCAATCCCGACCCGAAGTTCATGAAGCTTGTGGGCCTGACTCAGGCCGATGCGGACTCGGGGCAGATCATGGCGCCCGGCACCTGCGCCGAGTGCATCGGCGGCTACCGAGGCCGCCGAGCGATCTTCGAGATGATGATGATGAACCAAGAGATCCGCGATCTCGCTTTTCAGCGCTCGGGTGTGTCCAAGATCCGCGCGGCAGCCATCCGTGGTGGCATGCGAACGCTCGTCGGCGACGGCCGCCTGAAGATCCTGAAGGGCATCACGACCCCGGAAGAAGTGGCGAAGCTCGCGCAGGTCGACAGT
>SYIB01000250.1 GCA_005798965.1 Planctomycetia bacterium | reverse complement strand
TTTCTAAGGGAATGTTCTTAGACATCCCCCGAGAGCGATCTCGGAGATGCAATCGTCAACGTACCTCGTCCACTCACGTGGAAACCGGCTCGGTAACGAGCTGGAATGGCTCCAACTGCTCTTTTCTACAGCGCCCTCGGCTTGCCGGGGGCGCTGTTCTTTTTGGTGCAGGGATTGCCGTGGCGCTGGCTGCGCTAGCCTGCGTCAATGGACCGCCGCGCCTTCCTTGCTTCCGCTGGTTCCGTTGCCGCCGCCGCACAACTCGTGCAGGGCGAGGGCGTAGCCACCGTCACGGCTGATGCCGCTCTGGGCGGGTTCACGGGTTACTACCGCGGCCCCGTCTACCGCCACTCGGTCTGCCGCTGGTGCTACGGAGGCTTCGAGCTCAACGATCTGTGCTCCAGGGTCAAGGCCATGGGTTACAGGAGTGTCGAACTCCTGAGCGAGCATGAGTGGTCGGCCGTGCGCGATGCCGGGCTTGCCTGCGCGGTCGCCAATGGTCCCACATCCATCGTTGAAGGCATGAATCGCCGTGAGACCCACGACCGCATCGTGACGGAAGCTGAGCGCTTGCTTCCGCTCGTTGCCAAGGCAGGCATCCCGCAGATGATCGTCTTCAGCGGCAATCGCCGCGGCATGCCCGATGATGAAGGGCTGGCCAACTGCGCAGACTGCTTGCGGCGCATCATGCCCGCAGCAAAGGCGGAGGGCGTGACGATCGTCATGGAACTGCTGAATTCCAAGGTTGATCACCGCGATTACATGTGCGATCGCACGACCTGGGGTGTTCGCCTGGCCGAGGCTGTCGGCGAGGACAGATTCCGACTGCTCTATGACATCTATCACATGCAGGTGATGGAGGGCGATGTCATTCGAACGATCCGTGATCACGCCAAGTGGATCGGGCACTACCACACCGGGGGCGTGCCCGGCCGCCATGAGATCGGCACGGGCCAGGAACTGCAGTACCCGGCGATCTGCGCTGCGATTGCAGGAACTGGCTATGCCGGATACATCGGGCAGGAATTCATCCCCGCACTCGATCCGATGGAGAGCCTGCGGTCGGCCATCGCGCTGTGCCGAGACCCACGCATCGGTTGACGCGCGCTGCGCTCGGTTCGCATCGCCCGGACATGGGCTGCTGCAGGGCGGTGATCAAGGACCTAAAACCTTGTGCTGCGATTCAGCCGACGGAAAAGGTGATCGAGCGCGAGAAAATTGCTTGCGCGGGGCTCAGTCCGCACTACCTTGCACGTGCTTGGAAGGAAAGGGCCCTCGCCGCGAAAGCGGCACGTCGGTTGGCCCCGCAAGGGGCGCCTGCCCCGCCTTCGAGCGAAGCAGGTTTCCGGCACGGGGGCTCACTGGCGCGCGATCGCTCGCGGTGCCTGCGCGGCGCCCCCGATTGGGGCCCCGACCTTCCGCGCTCCGGGCGCCACCGGACTCCATCGTGGGGGAGTCTGGGGCGCCTTTTTTCATTCCGGCAGCGTGTGATGGCCCGGTCTAGGATCTTGTTCCCAACCAAGGAGCCATCATGACTTCGCTGCTCGCTGCTCTTGTTTTCTCGCTCATTCCGCTGGCCGACGGCACCCCTGATTACTCGGCGCTGCCCGCCGATCCCGCCGAGATGGAGCAGCGCCTGTCTGCGTGCGTCGTGACGTTCGACAAGGCGATCGAACTCGCCGTAGCCAAGGTGCCCGGCATGGTGGTCGAGGCTGACGTGCACGACCACGGCGGTGTGCTGCAGTACGAAGTGATCATCGGCGGCAATGGAACGATCAAGCGCGTGGTGGTGAATGCAACCAGTGGCGAGGTCACCGCGCCGGCGCTCGACCTGAAGGGTGCCGTCGCTGCAGCCCGCGCCAAGGTGGACGGCCAGGTCATGAGCGTGGTCTCGGACCAGCTGGCTGACCCACCGACCTACACCGTCCGGATGTTCCACAAGGGCAAGCTGCACACGATGACGCTGAGCGCCGTCGATGGAGCCATGACGGCGGCGACCGCACAGGGGCGCTTTCCGGGCGAGGACCTTGGCGACAAGGAACTTGTGGCCCTGCCGAGCGGCCTGCAGTACGTGGATCTGGTCGACGGGACGGGTGCGCAGCCCAGCGGCCCATTGGCCAAGGTCAAGGTGCACTACACCGGCTACTTCAATGACGGCAAGGTCTTCGATAGTTCGGTCAGCCGCGGCCAGCCCGCCGAGTTCCCGCTGGGCCAGGTGATCAAGGGCTGGACCGAAGGCGTGGGCGGCATGAAGGTTGGCGGGAAGCGCAAGCTTGTGATTCCGTTCCAACTCGCCTACGGCCCTGAAGGCCGCGGACCTATCCCGCCCAAGGCCACGCTGTTCTTCGACGTGGAACTGATCGAGATCGTGAGCGATCCGGGCGCGGCTCCTGCACCCGGCAAGTGAGACGTCCGTCGACCGTCGCGAGCTTCGGGGGATCTCCAAAGCAGCGAACATGGATGGTGCTTGCGAGAGCGTTCTGCGGCATCGCTGGCTACGGCTGGAGATCGTCGATCTGCTTCTGGATCTCGCGGTCGCGGGCTTCCATCTGGTCGCGCACGTCGAGCGCCTTGTCGCGGGCCTTGCCCAGCACGCTGCTGGATTGGCGCCGACCCGGTGGTGCGTCGGACGGAGCTCCAGGTGCGGCCGGCGCGGGCTCGCCCTGCTGGGCAGTGGACTTCGGGGCAGGGGTTGGTGTCGACGTGCTGTAGGTCGCTCCGTCATCGCAGCCGGGCGCGGCGACCATCGCGATGCCAAGCAGGACGGCGGCCGTCGTGGTTCGGTGCATGGATCGTCGCATGGTGGGGCTCCTGGCGGAGGGGTGCACGATCAGGCGAGCCGGTCAGGGTTGAGCCCCATGAGGTCATCCACGACGAACAGGCCGTCGCGGCGGATCACCTGCCCGTCGAACTCGATGGTGCCGCCGCCGCACTCGGGGCGCTGGATGCAGACGAGGTCCCAGTGGACTTGGCTGCGGTTTCCGTTCTCGGTCTCCTCGTAGCACTGTCCGGGGGTGAAGTGGAAGCTGCCGGCGATCTTCTCGTCAAAGAGGATGTCCTGCATGGGATGCAGGATCATGGGATTGAACCCGAGGGCGAACTCGCCGATGTAGCGGGCACCAGCATCGGCATCGAGGATGGCATTGAGGCGTGAGGCATCGCCGTCACAGGTCGCGCGCTCGATGCGGCCCTTGCGGAACTCCAGGCGAATGTTCGCGAAACTCGTGCCGTTGTAAATCGTTGGCGTGTTGTAGTGGAGCACGCCTTCCACGCTGTCACGCACCGGAGCGGTGAAGCACTCGCCATCGGGAATGTTGCGGGAGCCGCAGCAGGGAACCACCCCGATGCCCTTGATGCTGAACGAGAGATCGGTGTCGCCCGGACCCTTGATCCGCACGCGATCCGTTGCCTTCATGCGGGCCACCAGCGGTTCGACCGCTCGCTCCATGCGTGCGTAGTCGACGCAGCAGACGCGGAAGTAGAAGTCCTCGAAGTCACGCGTGCTCATGCGCGCAAGCTGGGCCATGCCCGGGCTCGGCCAGCGCAGCACGACCCACTTGGTGTGCTTGACGCGGCGTTCCATGTGGACCGGCTTGCCGTAGAGCGCACCGATGCGCTTGGTCTGTTCGTCGGATACGCCCGCCATCTCATTGGCGTTGGCGCCGCCGCGAAGGCCGACGTATGCCTGCATGCGCTCCATGCGGAAGAGGTCGCAATCGGCCCATAAGCGAAGCTGGTCTTCGGAGGCGGCCTCGTTCAGGGCACGCATGATCCGGGGCGATCGCTCGGACACATGGGGGTGGGCGCCCATGGCACGGGCGGCTTCCACGAGCGATACGACCATCTCATCAGGGATGTCGAAGGCCTCGATGAGGACATGCTCGCCCTTCTGGAGGTCGCAGGAGTGACGGCTGATGATGGCGGCCAGCTGGCCGAAGCGTGGATCGGTCATGCAACCATCCTAGGGCGCACTACGCGACAGCATGGAACGCACGACCCCTGCCGCGCGCTCGATCGCCGCCCGGTCGACATCGAGGTGGGTGACTGCACGGATCCGGCGTGCCCCCATCGGGATCATGCGCACGCCGACCGCAGCCAGCCGCGTACAGACCTCGGCTGCCGTTCCGAGCGATGCATCGATCGAGAGGAAGACCATGTTGGTCTCGATGCCATTGAGACCTGGGTCGAGCCGTGTTCCGGGGATGCCCTCGAGCAGCATGGCCAGGTGCCGGGCGTTGGCGTGGTCATCGGCGAGTCGCCTCACATGATGGTCGAGGGCGTGGATGCAGGCAGCTGCGAGGAGGCCGCTCTGGCGCATGCCGCCACCGAACATCTTTCGGAAGCGACGCGCGCGCGCGATGAGCGGGGCGGGCCCGCAGAGCGCGCTCCCCACCGGAGCGCCAAGCCCCTTGCTGAAGCAGACGCTCACGGTGTCGGCGATCGAGGCGAACGAGGCAACGCTGTATCCCGCTGCGATCGACGCATTGAAGAGCCGCGCACCGTCGATATGGACGGCGAGCCCAGCGGCTCGTGCGGCGGCAGCGACCGAGTGCGCGGCATCGAGTGGCCAGACCGTGCCACCGGCGCGGTTCTGCGTGTTCTCGATGACCAGGAGCCGTGAACGGGGGGAGTGGATGTCGCTGCCGCGGATCGCGGCGTGGACCGCGTCGGCGTCGAACTGGCCGCGTCCGCCCTCGAGCGAACGGATCATGCAGCCGGAGAGTGCGGCCGGTGAGCCAGTTTCGTAATGGATGATGTGGCTCTCGGTGTGGGCGACGATTTCGTCACCGGGCTCCGTGTGGCAGCGAATGGCAAGTTGATTGGCCATGGTGCCGCTGGGCGTGAAGAGCGCAGCCTCCTTGCCCAGGAGCGCGGCGACCTTGGACTCGAGGGCTTGGACGGTGGGCTCGTCGCCGAGCACGTCATCGCCGAGCGGCGCATCCATCATGGCCTGTCGCATGGCCGAGGTCGGCTTGGTCACGGTGTCGCTGCGCAGGTCGATGTCCATGACGCCAGTCTAGGGACCGCAGCGGCCCTACCACATCGAGGCGCGAGGCCGATCGCGGAAGACGCGGGTCCAGACCAGCCGATGGATCGCCCAGGTCCCATCAGGCAACTGCCGCACACGGATGATCCAGTCCGTGGGCACGGCACCCATGCCGCCCATGCTGGCGGTCTCGGTGCTGCAGGACAGATCGACGACCCCCTCGCCAGCCTCGGTTCGTGCGTCGAGCGTGGTGATCCGATTGGACGCGATGCGGTGCTTGCCGCGAAGGCTTGCGAGTCCGCGATCGATCTCGGCAAAGTCCATGCCGGGCGACTCGGGCGATCCATAGTGAATCGAACCGCTGCGATCGAAGCAGCCCCGCATGCCGCCGAGGTTGGCGGTCTCGGCAGCGGCGACGAGCGTTCGGACGAGAGCCTCGGCATGCTCACCCGGCGTGATGACGATGCGGTCGGCGATGGGCGCGGCGACCGCGCCCACCAGGAGCAGGGCGGCCACGATGAGCAGGCGCGCCATGCCCGATTGCACGGCGAGCGCGCCCACCCCGACGGCGAGGCCCGCCAGGACGATCGCGGTGGGCCATGCACCCGCAAAGAGATGGTTGTCGATCCAGTCGCCCATGGTCCTATCATTGTTGCAGATGGGCGTGGAACTCACCGTGGACTTCAGCGAACCGCTCCCGATCTTTGCGCTCGGGTCGGTGGCCATGCTGCCGCATGCAGTCGTCCCGCTGCACATCTTCGAGCCACGCTACCGGCAGATGGTTCGAGACTGCCTTGACGCAGCGGGCGACCGAGGCCTGCTGCATGCACGTGCCATTGCACTCTCGAGCTGCCATGGATCGCCGAAGCGGCTTCGTGACGTGTCGTGCGTGGGCAAGCTCGTGCAGGTGCAGCCCATGGGCGATGGTCGGTTCAATGTCGTGCTCCACGGGGTCACCCGGGCACGCATGATCGAGGCCGAGAGTCCGGAAGGCGACCGGCTCTATCACCAGGCGATGTTCGAGCCGATCCGCCCTGAAGACCCGGGCGTGGCGCATGGCGTGCGCCGCGAGCTGCACGGCGCCCTCGCCGATCCATCGCTGCGGCGCTTCCACATCGTGGACCAGGTGCTGGGCATCATGGCCAACCACGAGATCCCCGCGCAGGCGGCGATTGATGTCACGGGCGATGCGCTCGTGCACGGTGATGAGGATCGCTACGCGCTCCTGGCCGCAGGCGACAGTCGGTCGCAAGGCACGATCATCTGGGAACACGTCCAGCACATGCGCGGACTGGCGCGCGCGGCTGATCGTCAGTCGCATGGCAGCTGGCCCCGTGGCGCATCGTGGAACTGATCGATTGAGATGGATCCATTCCCGGCGATCCATCGAAGGCAACGTGTCGAGGCCAGAGACCGCATCGCGAGGACACCATGAGGCATTGGCTCTGCAAGAGCGAGGAAACCTGCTACTCGATCGCCGATCTCGAGCGTGACGGCTGCGCCGGCTGGGACAGCGTGCGCAACTACCAGGCCCGCAACTTCATGCGAGACCAGATGAAGGTGGGCGACCTGGTGCTGTACTACCACTCCAACGCCGATCCGACGGGCGTGGCGGGGATCGCGAGGGTGTCACGGACGGGAGTGGCCGATCCAACCCAGTTCGATCCCCGCAGCGAGTTCCATGACCCCAAGTCGAGCAAGAGTGACCCGACCTGGATCATGGTCGACGTGGAGTTCGTGGAACGATTCCGCGGCATCGTGACGCTGGACTCCCTCCGCAAGGAGCCATCGCTGGTGGGGATGACGGTGCTCGCCCGGGGCAATCGGCTGAGCGTCATGCCCTGTGATCCCGATCATTTCAGGATCGTGCGGGCCATGGGTCGCGCGCTTGGGAAGCGGTAGGATCCACGCGCACTCCGGTGCAGGAGGTCCGCAATGGGCATGGCCTTGGTGGTGATCATTGGAGTCTTGCTGGCGTTCGTCGTCGTGGTTGCCCTCTGGGTGATCGGGGTCTACAACGGACTGCAGCGCGCGCGCGTGGCGACCGAAGGTGCCTTCAGCGGCATCGACGTGAGCCTGAAGAAGCGCCACGACCTCGTGCCCAACCTGGTCGAGACGGTGA
>SYIB01000249.1 GCA_005798965.1 Planctomycetia bacterium | reverse complement strand
CCCCTGTCGAACCTTGATGCCAAGCTCCGTGGCGAAATGCGCACGGAGCTGCGCATCCTCCACCGCCGTCTCGGCGCGACCATGATGTACGTGACGCACGACCAGGAGGAAGCCATGGGGCTCGCCGACCGCATCGTGGTCATGAAGGATGGGTTGGTGCAGCAGGTTGGTTCGCCCTCCGAGCTGTACGACCGGCCGGTGAATCGCTTCGTGGCGGGCTTCATCGGCACGCCGACGATGAACTTCGTCGAGGGCGATGTGGAGCGCGACGGCAGTGGGCTTGCGCTGCGCTGGTCGGGTGGGCGCATCACGTTGCCTGCGGGCACCTCGCTCGCCACCTCGCGCGCTGCGATCGGGATCCGACCTGACACGCTCGCACCCGTGGCCGATGGCCCCTTCCGTGGCACCGTGCAGTCGATCGAGTTCCTCGGCGACCGCGCCGATGTGCTGGTCGAGTCGAGCGGCGTTCGGCTCAACGCTCGCGTGCCGACCGACTCGGCGCGTGCCATGCGCGAGGGTGAGTCCATTGCGCTGGGACAGCCCACCGTTGCGCACGTGTTCGACGACCACGGACACCGAGCCGGTTAAGTCACGGTCTGGGGCCCAGCATCGATCCCATACGGCGGGCAACACCCAGTGGCGAGCGGCTCAGTTGCCCCAAGCGCCCAGCAGCCTGCCCAGGTCAGCACCGTCCACCGCGCCCGAGCCATCGATGTCGCCGGTACCGCTGCCTCCCCAGTTGCCGAGGAGGATGCCAAGGTCTCCGCCATCGACGGTTCCCGAACCATCGAGATCCTCGGGATCGGTCGGCGGCGGCGGGAAGGTGCACGTGCCCTGCGTGAAGATCGCGCAGGAATAGGCACCTAGGCTGATCAGACCGCTCTGGCCCAGGCCGTCCCACGCCAAGCCGTTGCCCTCGGTGTCGAAGCACGGATGGTTGGCATAGTCGCTGCCGTAGCCGGGCCAATCGCCGTTGAAGACGCAGCGCCAGAGTCCACCGCGCGGCAGGCCGATGCGGTAGTTCGAGATCGGGTTGGTGCTGAAGTTGAAGACCACGACCACGTCGTCGCCCGCTCCGCCGTTCGCCCAACGATGCATGCCGAGCACCTTGTTGAAGTTGTTGACGTGGAACACGTTCGTGTTCTGGCCCGACAGCCCCTCGGTGCACCCGTAGTCGTTCTTGCGAAACTTGATCAGGTCCGTGTAGTGGCGCAGCGTGCCGGCGTAGGTGGTCGCCTTGCTCCAGTCGAGCGGGTCGCTGTCCTGGAACCAGCCGTCCTCGAGGAACTCCTGCCCCTGGAAGAGCATCGGGATGCCCGGCGTCGTCATGACGATGGCACCACCGAGCATCGAACGCTTGCGGCTGAACCAACTGCCCGGGTTGCTCGCCCAGATCTCGCTCGGCACGCGCTGCTTGCCGTTGGCCACCTCGTCGTGGCTCTCGGTGTAGACGATCCGCTGCTCGATCTGGCCGTTGTAGCCGTAGAGGATCGCGTCCTTGACCGCGAACATGTTGCGGTCGGCGTCGTTGGCCGTGATGAGATTGCCGCGGATGTTGGGGAAGAACCCCGGGTCCCACTGGCTGTCGAAGCCCGCACCGCCCTCGCCGGTCGTCTTGCCGAGCCACGGGTTCAGGTCCATGTCCTCGGCGATCATGAACTTCCAGGGCTGCGTGGCATCGACCGAGTCGTTGATCCACTGCAGGAGCGACCATCCCTCCGGGATGTCCACGCCATTCTGGTCGGTGCGGCGGATGTACTTCGTGCCGTCCATGCGGAGGCCGTCCATCCGGAACTCTTCCAGCCACATCATGCAGTTGTCCTTGATGTACGTGCGAACCTCGCCGCGCGTGTAATCGGGACGCGTGTTGCCCCAGGGCGTGTTCAGGCGGAAGTCGTTGAAGAAGTAGCTGCCTCCGCCAGTGCCCGAATACCAGTGGTCGAAACGCCACAGGTCCATGTCGTTGGGCCCAAGGTGGTTGAAGACCACGTCGCCCATCACCGCGATGCCGCGCGAGTGTGCCTCGTCAATGAAGGCCTTGAGGTCGTTCGGCGTGCCGTACGCGCTCTCCACGCTGTACGGATACGACGGGTTGTAGCCCCACGAATAGTCGCCGGGGAACTCGTTGATCGGCATGAGCGCGATCGCGTTCACGCCCAGATCCTCGAGGTGCTGCAGCTTCTGGCGCACGTTGGCGAAGTTGCCGGGCGTACCCGCCGTCGGGGCGAAGAATGCACCAGGGTGCATTTCGTACATCACGAGCTTTCGCCACGGCGGCAACGTGAACTGGTGCTGCCACGCGTAGGAGGCCGGGTTGTAGATCACCGAATCGCCCACCGAGCTCGTGAGGTCACGCGCGCGGGGATCGTTGCGCCACGCGGAACTGGTGCCGCGCTTGACGAAGAACTTGTAGCGCTGGCCGGCGGTCACGAACGGCACGTCACCACTCCAGTAGCCGTTGAACTCGTTGCTGAGCGGGTACTGGGTCGAATTCCAGCCGTTGAAGGTTCCCCCCACGGCCACGCTGTCCGCAAACGGGGCGAAGACCCGGAAGGTGGTTCCGTACTGGCCGCTGGCCGAGTATGGAATCGCGCCAATCCCGGGGCGCGTG